>CALAXS010000653.1 GCA_937895305.1 uncultured bacterium | reverse complement strand
CCTGGGAATAATAGTAATAGGCCAGGGGCACCTGATAGGGCTGAAGCTTTTCGTCGAGAAGATGCTGGGGATAGTAGAGGTGCCACTCCGCTCCAATGAAAGCATCCTTGGTGATGAAGGCACTCATACGGTGGTCGGTCTTGTGCCAGGCTTCGTACTTGCTGCCGGGGTCGGGACTGAAAACCACATCGGGACGATGAATCTTGATGAGGCGTGCCAGCTTGCCGCGCAGTGCCTGGGGTTCAGCGTATTCGAGATCGCCGTCTTCATAGCCCAACCAGATGAGGTCCTCTTCGGGTATGCCCACGATACGACTGGCCTCGACTTCTTCTGCACGACGAATACGAGCGAGGCGCTCGCTGGTCATTTCCTGATCCAGGGAGCCTTTGTTGTCGTTGGTAAAAATAACCACCGTCACTTTGTTGCCATTATCGGTGAGTATTTTTAGGGCACCACCCATGGAAAAGGTTTCGTCGTCCGGGTGGGGTGTGAACACAAGAATAGACTTGCCCTTGAGGTTCTCCACACGGTCAGCATCTTTAACTTCCACCGGGTCGACCAGCGGCATGATCATAGGTTGTGCCGTGACCAACAGGCTCATGGTGAGCGCAATGGCACCGACTATTAAACAGATTTTCTGGTTCATAACAATTCTCCTCTCTTATGAGATTGATTATAGATCTTTTCGACTGGCACAGAAACCCAGGGTCAATCCACCATCCACGGTGATGCTGGCCCCGGTCATATAGTAGCTATCATCGGAACAGAGAAAGGCTGCCGTCTTGGCAATTTCTTCGGGCCAGCCAACGCGCCCCATAGGGATGGCGGTTGCAAAGGCATCGCACCGTTCCTTCGGGGTGAGTTCGCTGGCGATGGCGCCCACCACGATGCTGTTGGCGCGGATTTGGTGTTCGCCCAGTTCCAGCGCGAGACACCGGGTGAGCTGCTCCAAGCCGCCCTTGGAGGTGCTGTAGTGGGTGAAGTTGCGACGGGGCTGCTGTGCGTGCACGGAACTGATATTGACAATGGAACCGCCTTTAGCTTCGGCGGCCCAGTGTCGCCCGGCGTGCTGCGCACAGAGAAAAGGTGCGCGAAGGTTCACCGCCATGATACGGTCCCAGTCTTCCTGGGGTAGATCCAGCACACCATATTCATTTTGACACGCAGCGTTGTTTACCAGGGCATCAATACCGCCCAGTTGTTCATGGACAGTATCAAATAGTGCTGCGATGGCTGTGGGGTCGCTGAGTTCTGCGGTGACCTGAATGGAGGATGGGGAGAGGGCGGATACCTTGGCGAAACTTTGGGTGAGTTCATCGTCTACTTCTGGTCCATGCACGACCAGCGTGGCCCCCCGGGCAGCGCATTCCATGGCGATGGCGTGGCCTATACCGCGACTGGAGCCCGTGACTAAAATTCGTTTACCTTCGAGATTCATATCAGGATTCCTCGCGTGGATAAAGGAGCATGCCCCCGTGTTCCATTATATGGTGCTGTAGCCCACGATGGGTTGCGATGCGTTCAAAGTCTCGCACATCTGCGGTGTTCAGGGTAAAGGTATCGTAATGCATGGGGATACAGAGGTCGGCTTGAATAGCCAGACCGAAGCCCACGGCCTCTTCGCAGGTAAAGTTACCTTCAAATTCCAGGCTCTTGCGAAAGTCATCGCGACCGTTGATGGGGAGCAGTGCGAGTTGTACCTTATGTTCAAAAACTTTTTGTGCCTGACCTGGATAGGGAATGGTGTCCCCGGCATGGAGCAGCACATGGTCGTCAAAGTGAAGTATAAAACTCTGGTAGGGAAATCCTTTTTCCGGGTCTTCGTCGAAGGCTTCATGGGCCGCGGGGATGGCATGAATGTCAAAGTCTAAAAAGCTCAGGCAATCATCACCACACAAACAGTGGATACGATTTTCGTCTATACCATAATTCAGCATCGTCTCGCGGGCACATTCTGGAACGACGAACTGCGCCTGAGGTGAGGCTTTAGCGATAAGAGGGATACCATCGGGGTCGATGTGGTCGGCGTGATCATGAGTACAAAAAACCCAGTCGGCATGGGTGACCTCTTCCGGCTTCATAAGTGTGGGCTTGATGCGGACGTGCTCGTTGGCCTGCCCTTTGGTGATGCGTTCCGCGTAATCACTGAGGTAGGGGTCGAAGTAGCATATCCCCCACGCTGTCTTGAGTATAAAACCATTCTGACCGATCCACCAGAGGGCAAATTTCCCGTCGGGAAGCTTGAAGTCATTTATGGTCTGGATCAAGGCGTTCATGATTGGCAGTCCAACACAATCTTGATGGCCCCGGTTTCCTGTTTGCGGCAGGCCACATCGAAGGCTTCCACCGCTTTGCTTACGGGAAAGCGGTGACTGATGAGGGGTTTCACATTGACCTTGCCGGATGCGAGCATGGCGAGGGCACGGGGAAAGTCCGAGTACATGGCATTGGAAGAGGTCTTGATGGTGCGTTCACCACTAAGCTGAAGGGCCTTAAAACTTATTTCAAGCTCTTTGGTTGCCAATAACACAAGGGTGCCGCCGGGCTTGAGCATCTTGAGTGTTTCTTCGATACTTTCCTGGGAGCCCACCGTGTTATAGACCACATCGATGCCCTCTCCCCCGGTCTGGTCCATGATGAAGTCGTAGTAACTGGCATTGGAATTGCTGGCATTAAAGGTGGCAGCAACGCCGGTCTCGCGGGCAACCTGAAGGTTTTCTTCGGCAACGTCGGAGATAAAGACTTTGTCGACGCCATAGACCTGGGCGAACTGAGCAATGAGCAGGCCGATGGGACCTGCACCTAGAATGGCGATGGTATCCATCATTTGTGGATTGCCCACATCGGTCGCGTGGAGGGATGCAATCATGGGATCGAGGAAGGTGGCCTCTTCGCTGCTCACGTGCTCTGGCAACGGGTAAACCTGATTTGAGAAGGCGATGCAAAACTCCGCCATACCGCCGGGGTAGTATTCCATCTCGCCCCAGCCCTGACCATGGCCCAGATGCTTGGTGTTGGGACAGAGGTTTTCGCGGTCGGTTCGGCAGAAATCGCATCGTCCGCAGGTGATAAAGGTATTTACTGCGACCCGCTGGCCAAGGAGCGCATTATCACTCTCATCCGACACCTCCACCACCTCGCCCACAAACTCATGGCCCAGAATAATATTGGGGGGATTTTCCACTTCTATACCCAAAGTCTGCTTGGCCCAGGGGTTTTCACCGTAGTAATAGCGGATATCGCTGCCACAAATGCCGCAATGACTCACTTTAATCATGCATTGCCCTGGTGCCAGGGTCTGGCGCGGCACATCCAGCACGGCGAGATCTTCTGGTCCACGTAGTACAACAGCCTGCATTGGGTACCCTTTCTTTAGCCTCAACAGCTACAAATGCTTACGCTACAATATAGG
>CALAXS010000652.1 GCA_937895305.1 uncultured bacterium | reverse complement strand
TCATTCAATATGTGGAGCAGCACAATGAACCCATATCCTTGCAAGAGCTGATTCATCAACGCCCAACCTCCAAGACCGCACAAATTGCTGCACATCTTGCAGCCATAAACGCGTATCTCCTCGTGCCACTGAAAACAACCAGCGGCCTGATCGGGATGATGACCCTCGGTGAAAAGAGCAGTAAAGACATTTATACCCAGGACGATGTGCGTGTGTTTAGCCTCATTGCTGGTCCAATTGCCGCGGCCATTGAAAACGCCCGGCTCTACCGAAAGCTGGAAGAGTTGAACCTTCACATGGAACGGGTGATGACCCACATGCGTGCCGGTGTGATTTCAATTAATCATGACGGGCTAATCACAACCATTAACCAGGAAGCCCAGGAATTGCTGGGAGCGCTTCAGGTGGGTGATTCCTACAATGATCTGGATTATGCAGTTTCGGATCTGTTGAAAAAGACGCTGGAAGAGCAACGTGGTATCAGCGATGTGGAAACGGTCCTGACGGGCAATGAAGGTGAATTGATTCCGGTTGCCTTGTCCTCTTCCTGTTTTGCTATGGCAGATACAGAAATGCTGGGCGCAATGGTACTCATTTTTAACATGACCCAAATCAAGCGCCTGGAATCCACAGTGAAGCGGGCAGATCGCCTGACTTCCATTGGTACTATGGCCGCAGGTATGGCCCATGAAATCAAGAATCCATTGGTGTCTATCAAGACTTTTACCCAACTCCTGCTGGAACGGTATGACGATGATGATTTCCGTAAAACGTTTGCAGAAGTGGTCCCCCCGGAAGTGCAGCGTATAGATACCATCGTAACGCGCCTTCTCGATTTTGCACGCCCCAAACCGGTGAGTTTTGAGACGATTGATCTGGAAAAGATCATCATAGAAGTTATGGCGCTGGTAGAAAACCAGACCAAGAAAGTAGATATTACAGTTCAGTTTGACCGAGCGGAAAATGGTGAAATGATTACCGGGGACGAGCAGCAGCTACATCAGGTGTTTCTGAATATGATGCTAAATGCCATCGATGCGCTCAATGGTGCTGAGGATCGCCGTTTGTCCATCCGCCTGGATTATGGCCTTGCCCATCTTAAGCGGGATGGAAAGAGAACAGAATTCAATGTGCCCTGTGCCAAAGTGATGCTGTCGGATACGGGATGCGGTATTGAAAGCGATCATATTGACCAATTGTTTACGCCCTTCTTTACCACCAAGGCCTATGGTAGCGGTTTGGGTCTTTCGGTGGTTCATGGTATTGTTACGGAGCATGGAGGGGAAGTTGATGTGACCAGCGCCAAGGGTGTGGGAACAACATTTTTTCTCACGTTCCCTTTGTCTAGAGAACCTGCAGCGACAGAGAGGTTGCAATCATGAAAGTTGTAATGGTTATTGCGGCCGAAACAGCCATAAGCCAGGCGATTAAGGCCATATTGCCTTCAGAGGATGTGTTGCTATTTGAAGACTCTCCAGAGAGTGCAGCACGGCGTCTGGTGGGTGTACAGGTTGACGCACTTATTCTTGATGAATCGTCGCGTATGGGACTTCCCGCTGTAGAGTGCCTCCGCAATACGGCACCGGATACACCGCTTCTGGTTTTAAGTGGCCGTACGGATCCACTCCACCAGGCAAACCTGCTCCATGCCGGAGTGAAACAAATAATTTCCAAGCCCTTTGAGGCAGAGACGGTTCTTGCAGCGCTGAAGGATATTAAATCTGCGAATGATGCCCCGCAAAGCATGGTTGTAGCGGTCGAAGGGAATCACAGTACGCCAGCACGAACGGATCAGCATTGGATGGCCTTGCGTTGGTTGAGTCGCGTGACGACCTATGCCCAGGATGTTGATGCGCTGAGTGATCGCCTTATTGAGGCCGTGGTCGATATTTTTGATGCCATGAGTTGCGCCTTTCTTACGGAAAGCGAAGGCGGCATGAAGGTGGCAGCGAGTACCGGGCTCAATGACTACGTTTGTAGTGAGCTGCACCTGGGCTATGGTTCTGGAATTTTGCGCTGGTTTGATGAGCGAAGATGTCTGCTCAGCATGGATGATGTAGTACCCGCGTCGGATATACATCGTCAGCTTCAGATTCTACAGGGTCGTCTGGCTATGCCGCTATTGCGTGAAGGACGTGTTTTTGCGGTCTTGATCATTGGCGCAAAGGCTTCCGGTGCAGCCTATAGCAATGAAGAGCGTGAGCTACTGGCGCTATTGTGTCGGAGTGCCTCGCAGTTGTTTGGTGATTCGCACCTTCAAGGTGGTGGGCAGGTACCGGGCGAAGAGCTTGGTGCTGTTGTGAATGGTTTGAATGTGGGTGTAATCCGGGTAGATGCAGAAAAGCGGGTTCAGATGATGAACCCGGCAGCCGAGCGCCTGTTAAAAGTGAAGGCCGCTACCGTGCTGGGTCGTCGTGTACAGCAAATCGGTTCTGCTGTTGCGGATATAGCGTTAAGCGTACTAACGGAACAGACGACACAGGACAGGAGTAGTGTTCATATACATATGGCGGGTATCAATTGCGCTATTCATGGTGCGTATATGGATGGCACTGCATTGCTTACGCTAAGTCCTGCCGTGGAGACCACAGTCGAGGAAGCGGATGTTGCCTACAGTCCATTCTGGGAGTATTTGTCCTCCCGTGTTGCACAGGAAGTCAAGAACCCCATGGTGGCCATTAATACATTTGCCCAGTTGCTTCCGCGAAAGTATGAATCAGAAGAATTTCGCGATGCCTTTAGTCGTGTTGTGCAAGATGAAGTGCGACGGATTAA
>CALAXS010000651.1 GCA_937895305.1 uncultured bacterium | reverse complement strand
CACTTTCGCGATGCCACCTATCCCGACCATCTGGCCCGGCGTATGGGTGAACTGGGCTTCTTCGGCCCTCATCTTGAGGGCTATGGCTGTCCGGGGCTGAACAATATCGCCTACGGCCTCATCATGCAGGAGCTGGACCGCGCCGATGCGGGTGTGCGTTCTCTGGCTTCAGTGCAGGGAAGTCTCGCCCTCTACGCTATCCATCAATTTGGTAGCGAAACCCAAAAAGAAAAATGGGTTCCCGGCCTCGCCAGTGGGGAATTGCTGGGCTGCTTCGCCCTCACCGAACGCAATCACGGATCAGACCCTTCCAGCATGGAATGCACCGCACGGCTGGATGGCGACCACTACATCCTCAACGGGAACAAGCGCTGGATTGGCAACGCGACGGTGGCGGACGTGAAAGTGATTTGGGCGAAGGATGAAGCGGGTCACGTAGGCGCCTACGTGGTGGAGCAAGACAGCCCCGGCTTTCGCGCCGAAGTTATCGAAGGGAAATTCAGCCTACGCACTTCCCGTACCTGCGAGGTCTGGCTGGAAGACTGTCGCATCCCCGCAGCAAATAAACTCCCCGAGGCCAAGGGTCTGCGCGCAGCCCTGGCTTGTCTGTCCCAGGCCCGCTACGGCATCGCCTGGGGTGCCATTGGCACCGCCCAGGCCTGCTACGATTGCGCGTTGCAATACGCGAAAAACCGCGAGCAATTCGGCAAGCCCATCGCAGGGTTCCAGCTGGTCCAGGAAAAGCTCGTCTGGATGCTCACCGAAATCACCAAGGCCCAACTCCTCGCCCTCCACCTCGGTCGCCTTAAAGACGCGGGACATGTACGCCCACAACAAATCTCCCTCGCAAAACGCAACAACGTCTGGATGGCGCTACAATGTGCGCGCAAGGCGCGGGACATCCTCGGCGCGGTGGGTATCTCCGACGAATACCCCGTTATCCGCCACATGCTTAACCTCGAATCGGTCTACACCTATGAAGGTACCCACGACATACACACCCTCATCCTCGGTCAGGACATTACCGGACACGGAGCTTTCAGTTAATGCAGTTGAATCCAACCCAGCACTTTTTTACGACCCGCGATGGTGTGCAACTTTCCGTATGGGACTACGGCGGTGATGGTCCAGTGTTGACTATGGGGCATTGCACCGGGACCAGCGCACGGTGTCTCGACCCGGTCATTGCCGCTTTGAATAACCGCTTTCGTGTACTCGCTATTGACTGCAGGGGCCATGGTTCATCTTCGCTGCCTGACGATCTGGATACGTTGGACATGAACAGCTCCGGTCTCGATTTTCTCGACCTCATAGACCATTTCAGTCTGAGCGATGGGGTATATGCCATGGGCCATTCCGGTGGCGGCGCTCATGTTATTAACGCCGCGCTGGAACGCCCAGGTGCCATCAAGAAAGCCGTACTGGTCGACCCTATCGTGTTGCCTGCTGCATTTTTAGGCAATGCGGACCGACTGGCAAACGGAGCGCGACGTCGTAGAAATGAGTTTGAAAGTCTGGACGCAGCACGGGAACGCCTAAGCTCCAAGCCCCCTAAAAGCCTTTGGCGTTCCGAAGTAGTGGATGCGTATCTGGAACATGGCTTGCATGCCACACAGGATGGGGCCGTTGCCCTGAATTTAAAAGGTGAAGACGAAGCCCGGTTTTACGAACAAGGTGGCTCGCCGGGGGCTTTTGAACGGCTGAACGAATTGACCACACCCTGCCTGTTGCTCTCCGGTACCGAGAGTTACCTGCTTCCCATTCTGGAAATGCAAAAAGAGGTTATCCCTGAATCCTCCATTCACCTCATTGAAGGGGGAAGCCATTTCGTCCCCCTGGAGCAGCCAGAACAAGTTGCAGCTATTCTGGTGGACTACTTTCAATAGCCAGTCTATGCCAGGTGCTGCTTCTGGTTATAGATCGAGTCCACTACATTGCGCAGGAATTGTTCATCACTCAATGTACGCGTGACTTCATCAGGAAAAGGGGCCAGGCTCCGGCAATGGGTTGCCAGTTCTTCATAGAGCGCAACACGCTTGTCCGCATCCAGCTTGTTGCGTCGCAGCAGGGCCTGAATAATAATTCGCAACTCTTCACTCTCCAGACGCTGGCGCAGTCGCGCTTCCAGATGGGGGTACGCTCGGAGTGAATTAAATTTGTCGGGTAGAATCCGGCTTACATCCGTTTCAGGGGGCTTGCGTGTGACAACGACAATTGTATTGGCTGCCCGATCTCCCAGTCGTTGCGAAGCAGGACTAAAGATCATGCTGATGCCCCCTACGAGATAGAGCGCCGGGAGTATGTCGATGACACGGAGCAGGTTGCGCACGACAAGCTGGTTGAAGTGGAGATGGAGCCCTTCGATGTCCATGACCTGAATGCCCATGAGCCACTTCCCGAGGGTCTTACCGCGCCAGACCCATTCCAGGACCATGTTATAGCCAAAGAAAAGGATGAACCCGGCTATGAGGGCCAGGGCCGTCGTTAGATCTGCACTGATAATGTTAAAAATACCGAGAAGACCACTAAGCATTTCCAGTATGGCAAGTACCATAAAGGTATCAATGGTCCAGGCCAGGAGTCGGCGGGATGGCCCTGCCAATTGTAAAGAGAATCGAATCCCTTCGGGTGTCTCGATGTCCACCTGATTATGCATGGGCGTCTTCCTGTTCCTGGTTCCGTCCCGCAAAGAGCAGGAAGGCAAAGAGAACAGCAAGTTGAATGGTACCGAAGGCAATTTTCCAGGGGTAGAGATTGGGACCATGGTATTGCGACAGGAAAGACTCTATGATACCCGCCCAGACCAAGAGGATGGCCACGCCATAGATGAGCATGGTGATGTCCTGGGCACAGGCGCGGAAACGTTCACGGACGGACAAGGCTGACCGCCAACCCAGCAGACACTGCCCGATGATGAGTCCCGCTTGCCCGGCAAAGAGGATGGCGGGGATTTCTACCGAGCCATGGGGGAGGAGCCAGGCTGCAAGAAAAACCGATTCACCTGCACGGATGTAGTCCAGCATAACCCCACCCAGGATAACCCCGTTATAAAAGGTGATGAGCAACGTACCCAGCCCATAGGTGATGCCCAGCGCCAGATTAAAGATACTCACCCGGATATTGTTGACCATTAATGTTGCAGCAAAAGTGTTGTGCCGTCCCATCTGATCTTCCAGATCGGTAGCCTCTTCCAGGGCGACCCGATCAGCAGGATTCCCCATCAGATGCGCGAAAGGCATGATAGTGGACTTGCTCTCATCATCATATTGCACCGCTACCGCTCCGAGAATGCTGCCCAGTGTGATCGTAACCGAGATAAAAATAAATGCGGTGAATTGACGACGGAAGGCACAGGGGAACCCCACGCAAAACCAATGCAAGGGGCGGAATCGTGTTTTCTCTTTACGTCCGCCATAGACATAGGGATAGGCGCGACTGACCAGTGAATCGAGCTTCGCAGTGAGACTGATTTCAGCGGCAAAGGGTTGTATCCGCGCCAGACCAGACGTGGCACGGCGATAGAGATAATAAAAGCGCCGGGACTCCGCGAGGTCACTCTCATGGGCAGCATCCTTGGTCCGTAATGCGATAAGCCCTTCCAGCTCATCCCAGTAGGGTTGCTCTTGTTTAATAAATTTTTCCAGGTCAACTATCACAATTTTATTCAGCTTTCCCTTTGTCGGGCTCGTCCATTTTTAACTGCGGGGAATTGCCCCATTCCGCCATGGAGCCATCATATACCGAAACATTCTTATGACCCGCTATACGAAGCCCCAGATACCCTACGGTAGCATCACGGCCCGTATTGCAATAGGTGACAACAGGGGCATCTTTATTTTTGATTGTTT
>CALAXS010000650.1 GCA_937895305.1 uncultured bacterium | reverse complement strand
AATAATGGTGCCTAGCAGGGCAATGGGGTAGTGCAGGGGGCTGCTGTATTGGGGTGCGAGCACTTCGATGAGCAACAGGGTAACGAGAAATGAGATATAAAAGGCCAGGCCGCCGAGATAGGGTATGACGCGCTGGTGTACTTTTCGTGCTTCGTTGGGTCGGTCCACCACGTCCAGCTTTACCGCGATTACCCGAAAGAGGGGAACCAGCACAAAGGTCAGTGCGTAAGCGACACCGCCGACCAGGACGTATAACCAGTTAGGATGGTCCATTAGTGGTCCCTTTCCGGTTCAGGCTCTATGACTGCACAGGCTACTGGATGACCGGGATATCCAATGCCCCCGTAGGGGGACAGGAACTCGTGGGGTGACCATGCTTGCAGGGCCTGACCCTTGCTCTTCCCGTTTATCCCAATGGCAGCGAAACTGTATCGGGAACCAAATAACTTGTGTTGATATTGAATTAGGGCTTCTTTGCGCAAGCCAAAGTTGAGGAGTGCATCCGTGGCGTCATCCGTCATATTGTTCCCCACATCACCTTTTATAGCAAAAATACCTATGGTGGATTTCGGGGCTTGTTCCAGGAATCGGGCGAGGCGATGAGCCTCCTGCTCGTAGGCCTTGAGGTTGAAGACTTGTTGGGCTGTCACTTTACCCGTAGCCTGCTCCACAAGGACTACTTGAAGCCCTTCACCCAGCAGGGCATAGTCGTCCCCGTTTACAAAAATATGAGCCAGGGCACTTGCGCCCTCTCCCCCCCCGCTCTGTACGAGTATATTGCAATTGGAAATGGGGCCGTCCGCTTGGCCTATACGCCCCATATCATTGATCTGCATGCCGCTGTCTATCAACCAGCGTTTTGCCGGGAACTGTTTGGTATTATTCGCTGGCCAGGGCACATTGATGGCCAGGGCCAGGCTTTTCGCGCATTGGAGATAGGCATCCTGCATCCCGTGGGGGTAGCTTTCCAGGGGCTGCCCTTTATACCGGATGTTTAAATCGGGCGTTGCTGATTGGGTAAAGGTATAAAAGGCTTCTGCGCGGGTAAAGGCCGGATTAAGTATATCAGCGGGGGGTGAATCAGGATGATTCGCAATCTCAAATTTATTAATCAATTGATAGGGTTCAGCATAGGGCGGGTGAAAATCCTGGATCCCCTGTGAAAGGATATTAATCGCAATCTGGTTTTTAGCTGCGGCTTCCGTTTCCTTGGCAAGGGCTATAAAATTTTCTGGTGCATGGGTTTGTTGATAGAAATGCACTGGCCAGAACACAGCGGTAAAGGCTGCAAAAAGGCCAAGGATGAGTATCCACAGAATAGCTACGCGCTTGCTTTTGGTCATGTTCGCGGGTTGCCCTCCTGCCGCAGTGGAAAAGTGTGGTCACACGCATAATACTGGATCGAGGTGTTGAGAGTAAAGCAAGTAGCTGTACTATCAATACTTACTGAAAAATTCCCAGATAACTTCGCTGGCATGAATGGCGGTGGCGGGTGCAGAAGCAACTACAAAACCATACAATTCAGCATGCCCGCCGGGCCAGTTGTGGCCGAATCCGTCTATGCGATAATCCCAGACTGCGTTTCCATCGACCCCGTTTTCGTAATAGACCGCTGTGGTATCTTCCCCAATCTTGACCGTTCGGCTGTCCTTGCATAGGTTCACTTCGGACCAGTACGCCATTACGGTGTCCATGTGGGGCGCACCGCCCCAGCCGTTTTTCGGGTCCATGGTGCCGTCAATAGGGACGGTATGATCTTCCACGCCGGATATTTGGAGTACGGGAAAGGGCTTGGCTATGTCACGTCGCTCCCAGTCCGGGCCACTCATGGCGCCGACGACGGAGGCCATGGCGTGGAAGGTCTCGGGGGCATCCAGTGCGAGGTGATAGCTCATGAAGCCGCCGTTGGAAAGGCCGGAGCTAAAGGTGCGTTCCGGATCGAGGTTATGGGTTTTCTGCAGATATCGGGCGAGATAGGTGAGAAAAGCGGTATCGTCCACCGCTTTTTCGCGTAGTTTCAGGTTGGCGTTCCAGTGGGTGGTACCGCCGTCGTCCAGGGTGCCCTGGGGATAGACGACGGCAAAGCCGTGCTGGTCAGCGACGGCATTCATGCCAGTGTAGTACCACATATCCTGGGCTTGCATGGCGTATCCATGGAGGGAGAAGACCAGCGGGGCGTTGTCGGGCAGGTTTTCCGGTAGGTACAGCAGGTATTCGCGATCCATCCCGTTATGGGCAAAGGTCGTGTAGTCCAGGTCCATGGAGCGCATGGCTGCAAAGTAGGTCAATGCTCCTATCGCTACGAGGACTACGGCGAGGATTAAAATTTTCTTGAGTACGCTTCGTGTTTTCATAGGGGTGCTCTTTCCTGTGGTGTGGAAGCGACATGGTACTGCATTTTTTCAAAAATGCAAAGGGGGAATGTGGGATAGGTCCATTCTGCTTCGTTTAGTCCTCCCGGATTTGTTAGACTAGGTCTTGACCGGGAAGTGATATTTACCGATACTAACACAGGGTATTGTCCTTTTCTTCCTGGGTGCTGTTTGTGCCGAATTAAAATCGGTCCTACCCGCTTAACCTTCGGAGTGTATTCATGGCCATGCGCGTTGCAGTACTACTTTCCGGTAGTGGCACCACCTTACAGAACCTTATCGACCGTGCGGAAGATGATTCGCTGGACATTGAGATAGTCTGCGTGATTGCTTCGCGCGATGATGCCTATGGCCTGGAGCGGGCGCGGCAGCATGGTATTACCCATAGTGCGATTCCCCGCAAGGACTTTGGCAATTCCAGTGAATTCAGTGACGCTGTCTGGACGGAAATCCGCAAGCATAATGTGGGGCTGGTGGTGTTGGCCGGGTTCATGTCGTTACTGTCGGTACCGAAAGATTTTGAACACAAGATCATCAATATCCACCCGGCGCTTATCCCTTCCTTCAGTGGCAAAGGCATGTTCGGCCATCATGTGCATGAAGCGGTGGTTGAGTATGGTGTACGGCTCACCGGGGCCACGGTCCATTTCGTGGATGAACTTTATGATAATGGTCCCATCATCCTGCAGGAGGCGGTCCCGGTCTTTGAAGCGGACACGGCGGATGATGTGGCGGAGCGGGTACAGGCGAAAGAGCGGGAGATCTATCCGCGGGCCATTCAGCTATTTGCTACAGACCGCATTCGGCTCAATGGTCGCAAGGTCATCATCACCTGATCCAACCACCAGGAATATCGCTGTGTATAAAATATTCATTGTATTTCTCCTCCCCGTACTTTTAAGCCCTTTAGCGCAAGCGGATAAGCCGTTTTTTTCTGAGCCTATCTTGTTCGGGTTACATCGTGGCGGTGCGGAATGGCGTCCCGAGGCTACGGTGGATACCTACAAGGAAGCGAAGAAGCAGTGGCCCCATGCGTTGCTGGAGATGGATGTACGACTCACGAAAGATGGCGTGGTGGTGGTCAGTCATGATGCGACGGTAGACCGCACGACGAACGGGTCAGGACCCATTACGGAGCTGACGCTGGCGGAAGCACAAGCCCTGGATGCAGGCTACACATTTACAACCGACGATGGCGCAACCTACCCCTATCGGGGTAAGGGGCTGCGTATCGCTACGTTGGACGAAGTCCTCACCGCGCTGCCGGAGGCCCACTGGCTGATTGAACCCAAGTCGGAGGATGGTGTGGTCGTGGCCTTGGCGAAGATTTTGAAAAAGCACGATGCGGTGGACCGTGTATTGATAGCCTCCTTCAAGCCGGCGCTGGTGGAAGAGGCGAAGACGCTCATGCCGGGTATCGCCACGTGCTATACCATGAGCTCGGGCATGAATCTCCTGACGGCACTGCGTACCGGGGGCGATACCTGGACGAACTATAAAGCGGAAGACGATGTCCTGTCCCTTCCCACCAAGATGGTCAAACAATTCCAGCTGACCGAAGAAGAGTTCAAGACTGTGCAGAAGAAGGGCATCAGGGTTCAGTTTCACACACTGGATACGGCAGAGGAACTCAGCGCTGCGGTTGCTATGGGCGTGGATAGCATCCTCACCGACCGCCCCGATATATTTGAGAAGGTCCTTGCCGAAGGGATTGGCAAGTAGACCTGCGGGTAGATCTTCGAGTTACTATGATAATGTTAATTGCCAGCCCTTAACGTTCACTTACAGCAATGAC
>CALAXS010000649.1 GCA_937895305.1 uncultured bacterium | reverse complement strand
CTTGCAATTTGACATAGCCTTCTCATGGAAGATTGCCACGCCTCGTTTGCTCTCGGCTCGCAATGACGGGGCATTTAAGGATGTAGCCCAACTTTTCGTCATTGCGAGGCGTGAACAAAGTGAGCAACGCGGCAATCTCGTGCTCGCAACGATTTACCCTGTAAATAAAGGGCATAATCACTACGGAATAATTTGAAACCAGGTCTGTATTTAAAACTGGGGATGGATGAGGGGTAAAGGGAAGGGGATTGGGATGAGCTGTGCGTTCCTGTTAGACTCAGGGTTTGGGTTTAAATAAATGAGCGAGGTGAATTGTGAGTGAAGTAATCCCCTGGAAAAATTCTTTGCATGGCGGTCATTCCAAAGCGTTTTGTGATCATGCGTATGACAGCATAGAAGATATGATTGAAGCGGCTATTGGGGTAGGCTATAACGTATGGGGCGTTACGGAGCATGCACCTCGGCTTGGCCCAGAGTTTCTTTATATAACCGAGCAGGCACTGGGTTGGACCGTGGAAACGCTGGAAGAAAAATTCGATGCCTATGCAGCGTATATGCTTGAAATGCAAAAGACGTATGGGGATCGCATCACGCTGTTGCGCGGTTTTGAATGTGAAGTGGTACCCCACGATCGTTATATCGAAATCATGCAGGGGTACCGTGAGCGTTATAATTTTAAGTACATGGTGGGAAGTGTACATTATGTGAATGGCACCATGATTGATTTCAGTCCGGATATGTTTATGGAGGGAGCGGAGAAAAATGGCGGTGTGGAAGGCCTTGCCGTGGCCTATTACGAGCACATCGCGGCAATGGTCACAGCCCTCAAACCCGAGGTTGTGGGGCATCTGGATTTGATACGACTGCATGCGCCGGACGAGGAAAGTGTGGCAACCCCGAAGGTACGTGCTGCTGCGGAGGCGACGCTGGAGGTCATCGCGCAGGAAGGGTCTATCCTGGACATCAATGTGGCCGGGCTACGCAAAAATCTGGGCCGACCCTATGTGGCGCCCTGGTTACTGGAGCGGGTGAAGGCTATGGATATTGGTGTCTGTTTCGGGGATGATAGCCATGGTATTGATCAGGTGGGCTTTGGTCTGGAAGAAACCCGGCAATACCTTCTGGATAATGGTATTGAATCGGTGACGACGTTGTTGCCCAATGGTACTGGTGGGGTGAAGAAAGAAGCCATCGCGCTGTAGAGATAAAGAAGGCCCCGGCGCGAGGGGAGGGAGTACGCCAGGGCCTTGAGGGAAGCGATTGTCAGAGGTTTTAGTTTACTTTTACCTCAATCTGTTTAGGCTTTCTTGCTTCGGACTTGGGTAGCTTTACCTTCAGTACGCCGTCGCTAAAGTGGGCATCCACTTTCTTGGCTTCCACCCCTTCAGGGATTCGGAAGCTACGCTGGAATGCTCCATAGCTGCGTTCTATCCGGTGATAGCCTTCCTTGCCAGTTTCTTGTTCACTCTTACGTTCCCCTTTCAGGGTCACCACGTCGTCGACTACAGTGAGGTTGATGTCGTCTTTGGTCAT
>CALAXS010000648.1 GCA_937895305.1 uncultured bacterium | reverse complement strand
GCCGATGCATTCTTCTGCTTGTAAAAAGTGGGCCGCGAATAGTCCGCGACCCAGCTTGTTTTCTCGTATGTATACATTCATAGGGAGAGGATTACTTTTTATTTTGAATAAAGCCCTTGGGCGGGTTGGCTGGAGCTTCGTAGGTGAAGGGGGTTTCGTCCGGGGTGACACGGACGGGTGAAGTCACTTTCATGGCATATTTACCGGAACCCGGGTAGGTGACTTCGACGAAGTAGGCGGTCCAGCCTTTTTCGGGGGTCGTCACTGAACCGGTATAGGTACCGTCGGCATTGGCCTTTAACTCGGTTTCTGTATAGGCCTTGCCCAGAACATCTACGCGGAAGTCACGCGCTTCGGGGTTGGTGGCCTGCCATAGAGAAACATGGGTTTCTTCGCCGTTGGGTTTAATCGTGATGGTGTTGTCTTTGCTCACATCCCATGTCAGTTCAGGCCATTCTTTGCCGGATTGCACATGTGCGAAAAAGGATTCGAGTGTTTTGGCGGTATCGCCGCCCATGCCGTGGCCTACATTGGGCACGTAGCCGAGGTACTTGGTCCCTATAAGATCATCGAAGTAAAATTGTGCGGAGTCGGGTAGGAAGAACTGATCCCCGGTAGCACAAAGGAGAAGCTTGGGAATGTCGAGCCGTTCCCGGTATTCGTAGGGTTCCACAATCTTCATGAGGGCCTTATACTCAGGCATCTGCATCCATTCCATGGTGCCCATTTCGGTGTAGTCGTCGATAGCGGGTGCCCAGAAGCCATAGACCGCCCAGTGATGCTCGAAAGAGGGGATGACATTGAGCATGTCAATAACGATGGGAATGAGTGCGGTTACACGGGTATCAACGATGGCTGTGGTCCAGGTGGTCCAGCCACGCTTGGATGCGCCAGCGACGACGAAGTTTTCAACACTGACATTGCCACCTGCTTCACTGGCGCAGAATTCCTGGACAGCATCCATAGCGCGCACGACACTCTTGGTCATGGGTAAGCGGAGGGGCCATTTTTCGTCCCCTGTTTTCATATAACGATCCCAGGTGTAGGCGATGAGAGCATCTTCGCCACGACCTTTATCTTCGTCGGTAAAGGTGAGTTTCTGGTTTGGGATCTGGGTAAGGAGTACCACGACTGCACCATTGTTCTCAGCAATCTTGGTGAACATTGCGGGAACGCCATCAGGTGGTTCGTCGGCGTTGCTACCCCCACTGATAAAGAGTAGTGCAGTATCAGAGGTTACCTTGTGTGGGATAACCACGGCCAGGTTATGTTTCCAGATGGGCTGGTCTACTTCTTTCTCGGTGAGCCATTGCTGCGAGGTAAGGCGAAGGATATGGGCGGTATTTTCTTTGGATTCACGTTCGCCCACTTTTTCCCAAGCGTAGTTTTCGTCGGGTGTATAGACGTAGGTATCCAGCGCGGTAGGGTTTTCTTTTTCGCGCTGTGTGTCAGCAGCATAGGTCGTAATGGACAGCAGTATTGCTGTAGTCATAAGTAGAGCATTCTTTATCATCATGATTCCTCTCGGTGTGT
>CALAXS010000647.1 GCA_937895305.1 uncultured bacterium | reverse complement strand
GTGCATTCCTGGCACACACAACTACCAGTGCCACGAATACACCTGATAAAACCATAGCAATGGAGCATGGAGAATGCAATAAGCATCTAGGCAAGGGATTGGGAAGGTGTTATACTCAGCAGAGGAGGTATGGAAATGCGTACGATAAGTCTTTTGGGTCTTGCATTGATCTTGAGCGGGTGTATGGCGGAAGTCCTTACGACGACGGCAATTCAGGGCGAGTTACAGGCGAAGCAGGCCAGCGCTGCCATGGGCCAGCTGAATAATGCGAAGAACAGCACGTCCCGGCTGGAAATTGAACATGCCATCAAAGCCTATCAGGCGGAGTTCGGTTATTTCCCGTCCTCGTTGGCATCGCTGGTACCTACCCATTTACCGGCCATACCGACCAGGGCGGATGGATCTGCCTATGGCTATGACCCGCAATCAGGACAGCTCCTGGACCAGCCCATGGCTGCAAGTGCAGGTGGCGTGACGGCGGGGGATCAGCAGCTCATGAGTGCGATTAATGCTGCCATACAGCAATATGGACAGCAGACGGGTTTTTACCCGAACACGCTGGATGACTTGTACCCGGCGTATTTAAAGAGTCGTCCTGTTACCGAAGGGGGCCAGGCCTTTTATTATGACAACAAGAATGGCGCTGTGGTGCATCCACTGGCGGGTCAGTCGACACCGCGGCCCCAGACACAACCGCGTAACCGGAGTGTCGGCGGGAGTGGGGGTGGCTTACTGGGCGAGACCATGACGGGCATTGGGATCCAGCAGGAACTGAACAGCATGGGTAGTGGCGGTGCGAATGCGGCACAATCGCGGAGTCGTGAGAATGTGCAGGGTGTCCAGCAGGATCACAACCAGAATATAAACAAGCAGATGCAGAATCTGGGTCTCTAGCCGAAGCACGGCTTGCAATATGACCCTGCCGCATGTAGTCAGCACGCGCGGGAAATATGTAAAACCGTTCAAAGCATCCTCTGTTTACACCATGGATCCTTGCTTTCGCGGGGATGACGTTTAGAGTGCTTTAGCTTGCTGCTGCCATCTGCTGGCCCGTGGCGAGGTGCATGATCTTTTCCTGGGTGGCTTCATTACGCTGTAGCTCGCCCTTGAGTTGGCCTTCGTGCATGACCAGGATACGGTCGCACATGCCCAGGATTTCGGGGAGTTCGCTAGAGATCATGATGACCACCACACCCTTACGGACCAGGGCATTCATGAGCTTGTAGATTTCTACCTTGGCCCCTACGTCAATACCCCGGGTGGGTTCGTCAAAGATGAGTACTTTGGATTGGGTGAAGAGCCACTTGGCGAGGACAACTTTTTGCTGGTTGCCGCCACTGAGATTTTGGACATACTGATCTACGCTCGGGGTTTTAATCTGTAGTTCGTCGACATACTTCTTCGCAACTTCACGCTCTTTACCCCGATTCAGGAAGGGGCCATTTGCAATTTCTGTGAGGTTGGCCAGGGTGGTGTTCTCACGTATGGTCATGCCAAGGATGAGCCCCTGGCCTTTTCGGTCTTCGGTGAGCAGGCCGATACCTTTACTGATGGCTTCGCGGGGGCTACGCACATTCAGCTTTTCGCCGTCGAGGGTGATGGTACCCCCGTCGACGGGGTCGGCGCCAAAGATAGCCCGTGCCACTTCGGTGCGTCCTGCACCGACAAGTCCAGTGATGCCGACGATTTCGCCTTCGTGGAGGCTGAAAGAGACGTCTTTGATGACCTTGCCCCGCTTGAGTCCTTCGACACGGAGCCGCTCTTTACCACGTTCAAAAAGTTCTTTGGGGAATTCTTCTTTCAGTTCACGGCCTACCATCATGCGGATAATATCTTCGCGGTCCAGGTCTGCAACGTTTTCTGTAGCGACGTGTTCACCGTCGCGCATAATAGTGCAACGATGCCCAATTTCAAATACTTCTTCCAGACGGTGGGAGATATAGATTATGCCAATGCCTTGCTGTTGCACATCACGAATAAGATCGAAGAGGGCCTGTAGCTCGTGATCGGTCAAGGTTGCTGAAGGCTCGTCCATGACGATAATTTTCGCATTGACGGAGATGGCCTTGGCGATTTCTACCATCTGTTGTTGTGCCACACTGAGTTCATTCACGGGTTGCTTTACGTCCATGTCCACGCGAATACGTTTCAGAATGGCCGCAGCATCACTGTACAGCTTTGACCAATGGATGAAGGGGGTGCCAGGGCGTTTGGGTTCACGACCGAGGAAGATGTTTTCCCCCACACTGAGAAAGGGGCTGAGGTTAAATTCCTGATAAATCATGGAAATGCCGAGTTGCTGAGCATGGTAAGGGGAGTTTATGTGGAGCTCTTTACCTTCCAGCAGGATGGTCCCGCTATCGGCGGGTTGGGCACCGGAAAGGATCTTCATGAGAGTGGATTTACCGGCACCGTTTTCGCCGAGGAGGCAATGGACCTCCCCGCGCTTTAGTTCCAGTTGCGCCTTGCGCAGGGCCTGCACGCCGGGGAAGCTTTTATCGATGTCACGCATCTCGAGAATGATTTCGGCCATAGTTGAACTCTCCCTTGGAACCCCTATGCTACTCTCCGGGACGGTTGTGGAGCAAGGCCTGTACCCCCAGGCGTCGATTTGCTATGATGCGTCAGGAAGGTACGCTTATGAATTCAGCACCAACAACGTCTATTGATGATCCGGCCAATGTGCTCCATCTGATTCCCAATCGTTTGGGAAAGGTGTTGGACTGCTCGTCGGGTTATAGTGTTCGTGCTGCTACGTATCTTGAGCGGGGTGCCACGGAAATCGTGGGTGTACGGCGTAGTGACGAGGGTGATGATCCGGGTACGGAAGGTGTGAGTACGGTGCTGGTGGGGGACTGGATGAAGTTGGCACCGGAGTATGCCAATGGACATTTTGACTGTATCGTCTGTGATGATGTGGTGGCACGTCTCCTGGACCCGCTCCCCATGCTTATCCGCCTGGCGAAGTTGCTATCGCCAAGTGGTCTTTTTATCGTGACGGCCCCTAATTTGCAGTATTACCGGAATGTGCTGGACCTGGTGCAGGCGGAATGGGTTTATCGGGATCGGGGGGCCATCACCCGCGCGCACCTGCGTTTTTTTACAGGCTTTGAGTTGACTCAGGTATTGCTCACAGCGGGTTTACATTGTGAACGCCTCACAGCGACCATCATGGATCAGCCGGAAAACTTTCCCATGGATGAGACTGGCCATGTGCACCAGGTTCGTATTCGCATTGGCCCCCTTACGAATGATGAGTATCAGAATTTTCTGGTGGACACCTATGCCGTGTTGGCCACGCGTGCACCGGGGGCCTAAGCGTGAAGGTCCTCTCTATGGGTTTGCCCTTTGGCACACCGGGCGAGCCAGTACAGTATTTTAAGTCGTCCTGTGGTCACGAAGTGCGCATCCTCAGCTTGGATGCATCAGGTGATTTTCACTATGAAGCTACAGAGACCGCTTCGGAAATTCTTGCGCGTTTAGCGCCAGCGTTCAAACCAGATTATCTGATTTGCTGGTGCCCGGAAGTCATTCCACCCCCCTTGAAACTGGAAGATGCTCCGGTGTGTACCGTTGCGGTGGTGTCGGACTGGACGGTGTACCACAGTGCGCTACGGCACAATCTGCAACGATTCAATCTGGTCATCATGGACAAGCTGGCCTGTCAATTACAGCCTTTGCACGATGTGACGCCCCATTATCTTGGCCCGTTGTATTCACAACGCAGGGGCATTCACCGAAACCTGGAAACCTTCCGTGATCTTGATATTGTGTTCGTCGGGAACCTGAATCATGCCACCCACCGGGAGCGGGGCCATTATCTGGAGCGAATAGCCCGGCTGGCGGATCGCTATCGTGTGGTGATTGCTTCGGGTTTGGATGCACAGACCTACACGGAAATCTTGAACCGTGCAAAGATTGTTTTTAACTTTGGGTTGCGCGGGGAGATGAATCTGCGGTGTTTCGAGGCCCTGGCCTGTGGCGCGGTGTTGTTTATGGAAGAGGCAAATATGGAGGTGCGGGATCTGCTCACCCCGGATGAATCTGTGGTTTTGTATACAGCGGAGAACCTGGAGGCGCGGCTGGCGTGGTATCTGGACCATGATGCTGCGCGGGAAACTGTAGCGCGGAATGGCCTGACCCTTTCGGAAAGTCTGGCCGGAGAAAAACGGCTGGATACTTTTCTCAACGCTTTGGCTGAACTCCCGGAAGCACCCGCTACCTTCAATGAACGTACCCCACGGGAACAATTGCTGGCGACGGTGCGGTGCTATGCGTCAAGCGAGATTGATGCGCAAGTCGCCTATAGTCAATCGTGCCTGGCGGAAGCCGTGCAGGCATACCCGTATGATACGGAAGTTCAGTTCTGCCATGCAGTGAGTCTGCTGGACCAGTTTAATGCAGGGCAGCGTCCCACTGGCGCTAAAGAAGCGTTGGACCTATTGAGTGCTTTGGCCGCGCGCATACCCGATGAAGCTCCGGTGTGGATGTGCATGGCCCGGATAGCGCGACAGGCCGGAGCACAGGAGTTGGAGCTTCGGTGTATCCAGTCGGCGTTGGAAGCAAACTCTATTGCGCTGGGTGATTTGCTACCGGGCAAGCGAAATGACCCGTGGTATGGGCAGTGGCGCACCAATCTGGCTTTGGGTGAAGCGAATGTGGAGTATCTTCATGACTGGATGTTTACGCGTCTGGCAGAAATTGAACTGGACCATGGTCATGGGCGGAGGGTACTGGACTTTTATCCTGTGGGGACGGAGAAGACTTCGGTGATGGCGGAGCCGTTTGCAGTACGCGGGAAAGCCTTGATGATGGAGGGGCGATTAAATGAAGCCATTGCGGTGTTGGAGGCTGGCCTGAGTAAGACCGCACTGGATAGTGCATACCGGAAAATCCTCATTGATGCCTATGTGCAGGCGGGTCGTATGGAGGATGCCCGTTCATTGGCTAGAGAGAGTGCGACCATTTTTCATGCATGGTGGGGTGCCGAGACAGTCACGCAGGACTTTTCAGATTTGTTACAATCGCTGGAAGAGCGTTAAGGAGTAAGGCTTATGTTTCCCGCAATACGCGATGCCATGTTGAATGATTTTGAATGTCTCCATGACGGGCTACAGGCACTGGAGCTGAGTGTGGTGGAGTTGGAGCTTACGCAGGACTTTGAGGTGCGGGGTCTGGATTTGCCCGGCTGGATTTCGTTGCACAGCGACGCAGCGATTAACAATTACAAAGTGCAATTGGAAACGCTGGGTGTGAAGCCCTGTGCATTGCTGACAGCCTGTGACTTGAGTGAAAATGAGCCGGAAGCAGCAGGGGCCTGGCTGGTGAGGGCCATGGCAATTGCAGAGGCTCTTGGGGCGGGGGTGATTCGTGTGGACCCGGTGATGAAGGCGGAGGGTACGTTGCTGTTTGAGGAGCGTGTGGAACGGGTAGTGAAGGCCTTGTCGATTGCATTGGAAGCGTCACCAGACAGTACGGTGAAGATGGGCCTGGAAAACCATGGGTTTTATTGCAATAGCCCGGTGTTTCTGGGTGCGGTGCTGGACCGATTCCCGCCTGAACGTGTGGGGTTGACGCTGGACACGGGCAATTTCTACTGGTGGGGCTTTCCACGAAGTGAGGTCTATGCGCTCATCGAACAACTTGCCCCGCGGGTGGTCTATACCCACGTGAAGAACATCGCTTATCCAGAGGATAAGTGCGAGGAATTCCGTGAGCGTGGCTGGGAGTACGGAAAGTATTGGTGCGCCTTGCATGAGGGAAGTCTGGATATGCAGCGCATCATCGGCATACTGGCGAAGGCGGGTTATGATGGCGCGTTGTGTATCGAGAATGAGGCCATAGGCACCGTAGGTAATTTACGCGCCCAGACGCAGGTGTTACAAGCAGAGCTTGCGCATCTTCGGGGGTGCATGGAGAAATAGAAAAACGACAAGCCGTGGGTGCTAAGTATCAGTAACAACGATAGCAACACACCTGTCATTTCCGCCCCTCCCCTCGTTCCCATGCTCTGCGTGGGAATGCATACATCGGAGCTCTGCTCCGAAAGACAGGCGCGTTGCGCTATATACCAGGCACTTACTCCGCACTAAAGGCGTGGACGGTGAAGTGATTATAGACTTCGCCGGGCCGCAGGACGGTGGATTCAAAGTTGGGCTGGTTGATGGCGTCGGGGAAGTGCTGGGTTTCCAGGCAGAGCGCGCCATTTTTCGGATAGACCTTATCTTCCAGACCCGTGATGGTACCATCGAGGAAGTTACCGGTATAGAGCTGAATGCCGGGTTCGGTGGTGTGAACGGTCATGGTGCGACCGGATTTGGGATCGCGCAGGGTAGCGGCCCAGACGAGGCCCCGGTCTTCTTCGCCACGATTGAGCACAAAGTTCAAATCATAGCCCCCTTCCACATCGCCGATTTCTTTGCCCACGGTCTTGGCCATGGTAAAGTCGTAGGGCGTTCCTTTTACGGGAAGGATTTCGCCCGTGGGGATTAAGGTCTCGTCCGTGGGGGTATACTTATCGGCGTTGAGGGTAAGTTCATGATCCAGGATAGTGCCATTGCCCTGACCTGCCAGGTTCCAGTAGCTGTGCTGGGTCAGGTTAACGGGGGTGGCTTTGTTGGTGGTGGCCTGGTAGCGGATGGTGAGTTCGTTGCGGTTATTGAGGGTGTACCACACGTTTACCTGCAGGTTGCCGGGATAGCCTTCTTCGCCGTCTTTCGCGTGGTAGGTAAACTTTACGCCCGCCTTATTCGGGGTCAGAAAAGCCTCGGCCTGCCATTGGACCTTGTTGAAACCCACGATACCGCCATGGAGATGGTTGGGCTCATTGTTAATGGCCAGGTTGTATTCCTTGCCATCGAGGGTGAATTTTCCTTTGGCGATGCGGTTGGCATTGCGCCCGGCGACGCAACCGAAGTAGGGGCTGATGGCGAGGTAGTCGTCGGGCGTCTTGCAGCCCAGATTCACATTCGCCAGCTTGCCGTCCCGGTCCGGCACTTCCATGGTGACGAGAATAGCGCCCAGGTCAATGAGGCTGGCCTTGAGACCGTTGGCATTGGTAAGCGTATAGCGGGTCACGACGCGACCCTCGCTGGTGGTACCGAAGGTGTCGGTGCTTACGTTGAGGTCGGCATGGGCTACGCCGGAGAAGGTGACCATCACGAGCAGGGCTCCCAAAAACATCTTGTACATGGTGAAATACTCCCAACAATTCGGGTTGAACAGAAACAATACCCCATACAGTAGCCCATAAAACACGGATGTGCAAGTTCTGCTTGAAGGCACGTACGGAAGATTGCCCCTTAATGCTATCGAGGATGAACTCCGCTCACCTGTCATTGCCGCACCTCGTAATACTCGGTTCACAATGACGCGTTAGATCAGGGCTTTTATCGAAAAAAAACAGGCGATGATTTTAACATGCAGAGATCAAGATAAATTCTTTAAATACAAATTGGGGTAATCGTGCTTTGAAGGCAATGTCTACACAGGCGACAGATTCTGATTGCTTCTGCTATTATGCCGTCTTGACGGTGAGGCACAGGAACCTACATGGACGATAGCATTACAGAGACGACACTTCTCCATATCCAGGGCTTGTCGAAACACTTCCCCGGTGTACAGGCGCTGGATGGGGTGGAACTGTCGCTGGCGAAGGGTGAGGTGCTTGCTGTCATTGGCGAGAATGGCGCGGGTAAAAGTACGCTCATGAAGATCCTTGCGGGGGTGCAGGACCCGGATTCCGGAACGATTCGCCTTAATGGCCATACCGTGCGCATAGATTCAGTGCGGACTGCATTGGGCCATGGGATTGCGCTGATTCATCAGGAACTTAACCTGGCGGATAATCTGGATATTGCTGCGAATATCTTCCTCGGTCGTGAACCGCGTCGCTACGGGGTCATAGATAAACGGCGTATGGCGCGCGAAGCAAAGCAGTACCTCGCGCAATTGGATCTTGACCTGGATCCGGGTATGTTGGTGAATCGCTTGCCCATCGGGCATCAGCAGCTCATTGAAATCGCGAAGGCACTTTCGGTAGACACCCGTATCCTGATTATGGATGAGCCTACCTCCAGCCTGTCATCCCATGAGGCCGAGCGTTTGTATGAAGTGATAGCCACGCTGAAAGAACGGGGCGTGAGCGTTATCTATATTTCCCATCGTCTGGGCGAGGTGAAGATTGTGGCGGATAGGGTGGTGGTCTTGCGGGATGGCAAGAATGTGGGGGGATTGGCGAAGGACGAGATTTGTCGTGATGCCATGGTGCAGATGATGGTGGGTCGGGATATTGATGCGAATCAACGACGCACGCCCAATCCTGGAGAGGATGTTGTGCTGGCGGTGGAGGATCTCAGGACAGACGTTTATCCGGAACACCCGGTGTCTTTTTCGATTCGCAAGGGGGAAATTGTGGGTATGGCGGGTCTGGTGGGTGCAGGACGAACGGAAATTCTGGAAACGATTTTCGGGGTACGCGCTGCACGGGGGGGGACGGTGAAGGTGGAGGAGAAGTTAATTGCGCTGTCCCATCCACGGGATGCCATTGATGCAGGGGTTGCGCTGGTGCCGGAAGATCGTAAGCAACAGGGCATCATTCTTGAAATGAACCTTCGCGAGAACCTGGGGCTGGCGCGGGCACGGCGCAATGCGAAACAGGGGCGACTGGACAAGAAGGCGGAGCAGGTGTTGAGTGCAACCATGATTGAAAAGCTGAATATAAAAACGCCCAATGACAAGCAGGTTGCTCAGTGTCTCTCGGGCGGGAATCAGCAGAAGGTGGTCATCGGGAAGTGGCTGGCCATGGAGCCGGAGGTGTTGTTGCTGGACGAGCCTACGCGTGGGATTGATGTGGGTGCCAAGCAGGAGATCTATGCGCTCATGGAGCAGATGGCCGCGGCGGGGGTCGCCATCCTCTTTGTGTCCAGCGAGATGGAAGAAATACTGAGTATGTCAGACAGAGCACTGGTGGTTCATGAAGGGCAGATTACAGGGGAAGTGGCGGCGCAGGATTTGTGTGAGGAAAGGGTGATGCAATATGCGACGGGTGGCGTGAAATCCACCACGACAGGATAGGTAGACCATGAAACAGGCAATGGGCATATTTGTTTTACTGATGGTGATCTGTGTGGGCACCGCTATCATCAATCCAAATTTTTTGAGCGGTTACAACATGGAAAACACTATTCGCTGGACCGCGCTCTTCGGGATTATCAGTATTGGTGTATCCTTTGTGATTATTACAGGGGGTATCGACCTGAGTATCGGTTCGGTCTGTGGACTCAGTGGCACCTTGCTAGCCTATCTCTTGACCGTGAAGGGGTGGTCCATTCCTATGGCACTTGGGACCGTGACTCTGGTGTCCTTGGCCATTGGCTTGTTTCATGGTTTGTTAATTACCAAGATGCGCTTGCAGCCTTTTGTGGTGACGCTTTGTGGCCTGTTGCTCTATCGGGGGCTGGGGCGTTACGTATCGGATGACCAGAGCCTGGGTTTTGGCAGTGACTATGAAGGTCTGCGCCAGATGGCTATCGGCTCCATACACCTGGCGGGCGATTTCAGTATCCCTTACCCCATTTTTATTATGGTGGCGGTCGCGCTGCTTTCCGGGTTCCTGCTTCAGTTCACCGTTTTCGGACGGTACCTCTTTGCGCTGGGACGAAACGAAGACGCCGCGAAATATAGTGGTATCAATACAGACCGCATGGTGCTGCTTTCGTATGTCATTTGTTCACTCCTTGCGGGTTTCGGGGGCATGCTCTTTGCCCTGGATGTGAACTCTATCCAACCGGCGAGTATGGGCGAGTTCTATGAGTTGTATGCTATCGCTGCGGCAGTCCTGGGCGGGTGCAGCTTGCGGGGTGGTGAGGGCACTATTATTGGTGTGGTGGTGGGCGCGGCATTGATGCGTGTGCTCTACAATGCCATTAACCTGTTGCGTATTCCGACCCACCTGGAATTTGCCATTATTGGCACGGTGATCCTGAGTGGGGTCATCATCGATGAGCTGGTGAAGCGGTGGGTGGCGAATCGCAGAGCCCGTAGCACGGGCTTGCAATAACAGGTAGTAGGGACCTGCGCAGGAATGGTGTTTCTTTAGTCGATGGTGGTCTGGAACCAACGCTCCAGCAGTAGTAATGACCAGAGTTGTAGCGTGTTGTCCTTGCGGTTGTTCTGGTGATCCTGAATCATTTTCTGCACCGTGTCCGCCTGGAAGAGTCCACGTGTTTCAATCCGTTCTACAGACAGATGGTCTTCCAGCAGGGGCTTGAGGGTGGTGTTGAGCCAGGTGCCCATGGGCGGGTTAAAGCCCAGCTTCTTGCGGGTGCGGTCAGCTTCGGGCAGCTTGCCCTTCATCGCTTTCCGCAGCAACACCTTGGTTTCCATGCCTTGCACCTTGAGGGATGATGGCATGGTCATGAGTAACTCCACCAACTTTGGATCGGCCAGGGGTACGCGTGTTTCGAGGCCGTGGGCCATGGACATGCGGTCACCATATTGCAGCACGTTGTTGGGCAGGAAGGTGTGGAGGTCGATATACATGGCCTGGGTTACGGGGTCGGTGTGGGCACATTCCGCTGCGAATCCACGGATAGTGTCCAGGGGCTGGCGACCCGACAGATCACGCTGTAAGGAATCGTTATAGAGGGTGGCGCGTTGTGCATCGTTTTGATAACTGAGCCAACTGGCGTACATGTCCACCGGACTGAGGAGGCTGCCTGCGGAAAACTGGCGCAGTCGACGCAGGGCGTGGTTACCCGACGTACTTTCGGGCAGGCATTGGATAATGGGGTTGACCATGGCGCGGAGGGCCTTGGGAATGGCGCGGTATTTTTGCGCCATACCCACCCCGGCATACCGGGGATAACCGCCAAAGGACTCATCACCTCCATCGCCAGACAGGACCACGGTCACCTGCTTGCGAACCTGCTCACAGATGGTATAACTGAGCAGGGCGGTGGGATTGCCGAAGGGCTCGTCGAAGTGATGGAGCAAGGTGTCCATGAGGTCAGTGACGTTCGCGGGTACGGTGAGCTCGTGATGGGTCGTGCCAAAGTGTTTCGCCAGCGCCCGTGCTTCGGCCCGTTCGTCGAGGATGGTGCCTTCGCTTTCAAAGCCCACGGTAAAGGTGTCTACGGGCTGCGTGGCGTGTCGGGTCATGTGGTGGACAATGCTCGCCGAGTCCAGACCGCCACTGAGAAATGCGCCGAGCGGCACGTCGGACTGCATGTATTTGTCCATGGTGTCCTGAAGCTGCTCTTGTACGGCTTCAATCCATTCGGATTCGCTATGCTGTGCTTCGTCACAGTTTAGATGCCAGTACCGTCTATCCTGCAACTGCCCGTTTTTCCAGGTGGCGCAATGACCGGGGGATAACTGGCGAATGGCCTTAAACATCGTTCGGGGTGGCACGGTGTAGAGATAGCTAAGGTAGTCGTCGAGGGCTTCGCAATCGAGGTCCCGTGGGAAATCGGGCACGGTCAGGATAGCCTTCATCTCCGATGAGAAATAGAGGGTGTTGCCTTGCACGGAATAGTAGAGGGGCTTGACGCCCAGAGGATCACGGGCAAGGAAAAGCTGCTGTTCACGCTTGTCCCACAGCGCAAAGGCAAACATACCCTGCAGATGGTCAACGCAATCCTGGCCGTATTCGAGCCAGGCGTGGAGCAGCACTTCCGTGTCGGATTGGGTGCGGAACGTGTGGCCCTTGGCTTCGAGATTTTTGCGTAGCTCCAGGTAGTTATAGATTTCACCGTTATAGACCACCCAGACCTGACCGTCGCCATCGGACATGGGCTGGTCTCCGGTCGCGAGGTCGATCACCTTTAGACGGCGATGACCCAGAGAGAGGTCGGTGTCGTGGTAATAGCCTGCGTCGTCTGGTCCACGATGTCGCAGGGTCTCGGTCATGGTGTGGACCAGCGCATCATCGCGACGACCTGCTATGCCTGCAATGCCACACATGATCAGGAGGCCTCCAGATTGATTTTCGTTCCCAAGCTTATCGCCTGTGCGGCACCGCACCTTGGGAATGCATACTCACCTCTCATACCCAACGCCCCTTTTTGTCATTCCCAACTTGATTGGGAATCCCCCCGTGATAATGCTTAGCCTGGGTTTGAAACTCCGACAGAAAAATTGGATACCGTTGGGGGGATTCCCAGTCGAGCCGGGAATGACAGGAAATGGGAGTTTTTACTGAATACAACATACTCAGTCCACCTCCAGTGCATCGATGATAGCGAGGAGGCGGGGTTCTTCGGCCTGCCAATTATATGTTGCCTCGACGCTGTCCCGGCCGTTCTTGCCAAGGCGCGTGGCTTCGTTCGGGTTGTTGAGCAATTCACGGATGCCCGTGGCGATGGCTGCGGGATGGGCAACGTCGACCAGCACTCCGCAGTCGGATTCTTCCACGATGCGTTTTACTTCCAGCGAAAAATCGGGCACGAGGACCGGACGTCCTTCTCGCATGTAATCGAAGAGTTTGTGGGGCATGGCGAGGGTATGGTTGAGGGGGCCGGGTTGAAAGAGGATGAGTCCGATTTTAGAAACGGCGATGTAGGCGGGCACTTCTTCGTAGGGTACCGTGTCGAGGATATGGATGTTGTTTTTCAGTCCGGCATCCTGAATTGCCATGATGTAGTCTTCCTTGGAGCCATAGCAATAGTCGCCCAGGACAATGCAGCAGAGGTCGGGGATGTCCTTCACCAGGATCTTCATGGCCTCCAGGAGTTGCATGGAACCGCGCTCGATGCCGAATATGCCCTGGTGGATGAGGGTGGGGCGGTGGCCATAGCGTTCAATCAGTTCGGGCGGGATGGCATCGCAAGGCGGCTGCTTGTGGTTGGAATTGATGATGGTGGTGCGCGGGACGGACAGCCCCGTCCAGGATGGTTCGAAGGAGTCACGGGTCAGAATGATGTGGTCGGTGTAGCACGCAAAGAGTCGCATGAACCGCACCGTAAGCCAGGTCATAAAACCTTGCATAAATTCGGGGAAGAACTTGGCGAATTCCGTGGGGATATGCTCGTGCATATCGAGGATGACTTTGCCACCGCTGCTGAACTTGATGAGGAGGGCTGCCACCCAGGACTCCGGTTCGGGCGCGATATAGACCTGGGCCTGTTCCGCCTTGCCCAGCTTGTATAAACGCCAGAGGGATACCAGGCGATGGCGTTTACCGGGTGCCGGGGGGATGGTGATGAAGCGGATGCCATTCGTGTCGGGCACGGGGTCAATGGACGGTGTGATGGAGACTACCTCATGCCCATGGGAGGCGAGGCTCAATCCCACCTTTTGAAACATCCTTTTATCAAAGGGCTCGTGGAGCACATTGAGGATGCAAATCTTCACGCGTTCGCCCCGGTGTTGCCTCGTAACTGTGCCAGCACCTCACAGGCAATGGCCGTAGCGCGTCGCCCATGGGCTGCGGTGATGTCCAGACCTGCCTTGCCCTGTATGGCGTGGATAAAGTTTTCCAGTACCCCGAACTGGCCCTTTTGCTCGGTACGCCCTGACGCAGAGGCGCCGGGTAAACCGTGGAGTTCTATGCTGCGGAAATCGTCGAGTATCCAGCCGCCCCCGCCGCCAAAGGCTTCGATGCGTTCTTTGCCCATGGAAGGATGACCCAGCGCGGTGTATACGATGGTTGCCGTGGAGCCATCGGCAAAGCGCAAGACGGTCGTACAGTTGTCTTCCGCTACCGTGTTGACGGTTTGACTGTTGATGCGTTCTGCGGTAATCGCAACCGGGTCGGCATCCATGAGCCAGCAGCAGAGGTCGAAGAAGTGAACGCCTTCACCAAGGATACGTCCACCCCCTTCTTCGGGGTCCAGGCTCCAGTGATCCGCAGGCAGTGCCCCGGCGTTACAGCGATAGAGGATGTTCTTAGGGCCTTGCACGGATTGCAGCGCGGTCTTGCCCGTTTGTGCGAAGGGCGAGAAACGACGGTTGAAACCTACGCTAACCAGAAGCTCTTTTTCCGCTGCTAGTGCGCAGATACGGTCGCAGTCAGCGACGGTCATGGCCATGGGCTTTTCGACGAAGACATGCTTGCCTGCTTCCAGGGCTGCCAGCGTAATTTCAGCGTGGAGGTTGTGGCGCGTGGCGATGACGACGGCGTCCGTTTCTTCACAGGTGAGCGCATCCTGAAAATCCGTACTGCAATTGAGGGCACCAAATTTTTGGGCAGCCTGTTTCGCTTTGCCGCCTGTGCGATTCACAATACATGCAATGGAAGTACCAGGTATTTTTTTGAGACTTGGCAGATGATACTGACTCGCAAAGCCACCCGCACCAATCACACTCACACCGACTTTGGATTTGGGTGCAGGATTCGTTATAACAATGTTCCACTCACGTTCAATATATTCTATACAGGCTTCTTCATCGCCATAATCAATAAGTGCGGCAATGGCGGTACCGTCACCCGCGAGCACAGTATCGTAGGCGGCCTGGGCCTGGTCCACAGGCTGGGTCGTGGAGATTAACGGCTTGACCTGCACGGCACCCCGCGCTACGAGACGCAGGAACTCGGCCATGTTACGGCCTTCTGTCCAGCGCACATAGCCGATGGGATAGTCGAGGCCCTTCTCTTCGTAGTTGGCCTGATAACGACCGGGGCCATAGGAGCAGGAGAGACGGAAATCGATTTCTTTGAGGTAAAGGGATTCGCGTTGGAGTTGCAGACCCACCGCACCAATGACGGAGACCCGGCCTTTCTGGCGACATACGTCGATGGCCTGGTTGGTAACTTCGCTGCCCTTAGCGGCTGCGCAGACTATCACGGCATCGGCCCCATGCCCGCCCGTCCACTCGCCTACAGTTTCGCTGAGGGCGTCGGGTGTACAGGTGGCTTCCGCGCCGAGAGACAGCGCGAGTTCGCGCTTGGATTCGACAGGGTCACAACCGATGACATGGCACCCGGCAGCCTTGGCGAGTTGCACTGCGAGTTGACCAATGAGACCCAGCCCGGACACGACCATGGTCTCGCCCAGGGTAGGCTGGGCCTGACGCAGACCCTGAAGGGCGATGGCCCCCAGGGTGACGAAGGCGGCTTCTTCCATAGACACGTTGTCGGGTATGGGCGTGACGAGCTGGTGGGGCACGAGGTTGTATTCAGCGTGACAGGCATAGCCCACACCACTACAGGCGACGAGGTCACCTTCGCGAAAACCCTGGACTCCATCGCCGACGGCCAAAATTTCGCCTGCGGTACTGTAGCCGGGGACCTGGTATTCAAAGAGCTTGTTCTTGATAACGTCGAGGGTGCCCTTCACACCCACGCTGGCGATCTTGCGTTTCACCTTTTCGATGTTCAGCGGGTCCTGGGCCTTCTTCATGACGAAGGAGGCGGTACCGCCACTGGACACATAGCCAGACTCGGTGCCGGAGCTGATGAGGGAGCGACGAACCCGGACGAGGATGTGCCCGGGCGCGACTGTGGGCGGGGGTACCGATTCAATGGATACCGTGCCGCCTTTTACCAATACCTGTTTCATAGTTCATCCCAAGGTGAATGCGTTGATAAAAGGCTACCA
>CALAXS010000646.1 GCA_937895305.1 uncultured bacterium | reverse complement strand
TTCCTGCCTCCGCAGGAATGACAAGAAGGGGGCGTTATCCCTTGAGGATACCCTTCACTCGTTCCCAAGCTCTGCGTGGGAATGCATACACCGAGGCCCTGCGCCGAAAAACGAATGCCATCGACTGGAAATGCTAAGGCATCGGTCCCGACGTGGGCTGGGAGTGTTTAAGCGGAGATTCCTGCCTCCGCAGGAATGACAAGAAGGGGGCGTTATCCCTTGAGGATACCCTTGGCGCGCAGTGCCTTGACGATAGTCTCCACCGCTTCGTCCTGGTCCGGACGATAGAGCAGCTGCACATCAATAGGGAAGTTGTTAAAGACTTCATCACCGATATTCACCACGAAGATTTCGTTGGGCCGGGTCTCTTTTTGCAGATTCTCCAAATCAAAGTCATCGGCATCGAATAAGGTCGTGATAAAGAGCATACCGGCGTCCGTGACGACATGTGCGATCTGCCCAAGCTTCTCGATGTGATTATCCCTATCCATCTGCGTCGGTGCGGCATCGTTATCCAATTCCTCAAAGTAGTTGGAGATGCCGAAGTAATAGGTGTTGTGCCCTTGTTCATAAAGCACTTCTTCCAGGCGTTTGGCAATGCGGCGTTTACTGCTGCCATAGACGCCATGCAGGACGATAAGTGCGCCCGTATTGTTGAATCGTGATACACGATGCTCCTGGGTGACCAGGCCCCTCTCCCATTCAAAGTCACGGCTGCCTGCACTGCCTTCAATCAGTGCATCATCACTGAGGGCTTCGAGGATAACCCCGGCTCCTGCAATTTCATGGTCATCCACGATGACCACACGGCCTGTCGCTTCAATGTCATTGCGTTCGTCAAAGGCCATGGGCCGTGTCGTTTCAAGAATACATTCCGCTACATCGTGCCGTTCAATCTGTTGCTTGTTCGTTACCGTACTCAGCTCCGAGGCATCCAGCACCTGCACCACTTCGATCAATGCTGCATTCACGGCTGCGGCACCCACCTTGAGCTTGTATTGCTTGCCCTTTACCATGGGCGGACGACCCATCCAGAACATGTTCACGCGGATACGACGACCCACATGGGACTGCTGCTCAGCCTTCTTGCACATGAGCTCGCCAGCCTTGATATAAATCTGCGTATCCAGCGTTACACCCGTAGCGTAACCCGCGCCGATTTCAGTGCGTTCCGCCATGCTAAAGCCTTCGACGGATGCGATGCGCGATTCCTTGCCCGAGGGCAGGAACACGACCGCATCACCCACGGCAGCCGTACCCGTCAAGACAGTACCCGCTACGATACGGCGGTCGTCCCCGGTGGCGGTAAATTTGTAGACGTCCTGCACAGGCATACGGAAGGCAACGGTCGTTGCGGGCTTCACCTTTTGAAAGGCTTCTATCTGCTCCAGTACCGTATCGCCGTCGTACCACAGCATGGACAGGGAATGTTCGGTAATGTTCTGCCCTTCCATGGCACTCACGGGAATAATCGCCTGGGGATGGACCCCCAACCGTGCCAGGAATTCGGTGTACTCGTCCCGAATCTGATTAAATACTTCTTCGCTATAGTCCACCAAATCCATCTTGTTCACCAGCACCGTAATCTGCTTCACCCCCAGCATGGATACCATGTACCCGTGACGTTTGCTGTTCTCGCGCACGCCTTCTTTCGCGTCAATCACCAGCACCGCCGCTTCCGCGCGGGCTGCACCCGTCACCATGTTCTTCAAAAACTCGATGTGACCCGGCGCGTCGTGGAGGATGTAGTTGCGCTTTGCCGTGTGGAAGAAACAGCGTGCGGCATCAATGGTGATGCCCTGGGCCTGTTCGTTCTTCAATGCGTCCAGCAGGAAAGCATACTCGAAGGGCCGCGAATTACGACGGCACATCTCCTTCACCTGCTCCAGCTTGCCCTCGGGCAGGGAACCGGTATCCGCCATGAGACGCCCAATAACGGTACTCTTCCCGTGGTCTACATGGCCCACGATGACAACGTCCATCTGCTCGCGATCGTTCTTCACATCCATCAACTTATATCCTTAAGATCTAATCATTGTTTTTTTACTGCGAACGGTACCCGGTCGGCTACATGTAGCCATCACGACGCAAGGTTTCCAGACCACCGCCATCTTCCTTGTCCTGTGCGCGCCCTGAGCGTTCGGCGACGTTGGCGAACTTGCCGCTACGCAGTTCCTCCACCACTTCCGCCACGGTCGTCGCCGTGGACTCCACCGGGGTGGTGCAAGGGTAGCAGCCCAATGAACGATAGCGCGTACCTTCCCCTTTATCGAAATACAAATCAACCAGGGGAATTTCTTCCCGCTGGATGTATTCCCACAGGTTCAGTTCGGTCCAGTCCAACAAGGGATGAATGCGCACATGGCTGCCCTTGGCGAAATCCGTCTTGTACTGGTTCCAGAGTTCCGGGGGTTGGTCATCCACATCCCAGTCATTCTGGCGGTCACGGGGCGAGAAATAGCGTTCCTTGGAACGACTGCCTTCTTCATCACTGCGCACCCCGACAATCACACCCGTATAGGGTTCGCGGTTCTCGTCAATCTCGTACTTGCCTGTATTGTGATTGAGACGTAAGCGGTCCCAGTCACCGGACAAAGTATGTTTCAATGCTTCGCTCTTCAAGGATTTACAGCAGGCGATACGGTCAATCTTCCCGTCAGGAAAGGTTTCCTTCGCTTCCAGGGCGGCCTTGTTCTTCCCCACCACCATATTCAGCTTCCACTTGAGTGCAATCTGATCACGGTATTCAATCATGGCGGGAATCTTGAAGGAGGTATCCACATGGACCAGCGGAATGGGTACATGACCAAAAAACGCCTTGCGTGCCAGCCACAACATTACCGTGCTGTCCTTACCGATGGACCACAGCATGCACAAGTTCCCGAACTCGCGGTAGGCCTCGCGGAGAATGTGCACACTTTTTGCTTCTAACTGGTCAAGTTGATTCATAATTCATCCAGCTTTTTCGTCTTGACGTGCCTGAAACGACACTGTTTTGGGAAATGGAACAGGCGCAATACATGCGCAAACTGGTAAGGATTGTAGCACATGGAGAAAATGACAGTCCATTCAGGGGCGAATCCCAGACCCGTCACGCTCTTGCAATATCCTTATCAATCCACGATACTGGGACGGTGGTAGGTCTTTAAAATACACGCAGTACGGGAGTGGCACAATGAAACGGCAGTTTTGGTATTCAATTTTTGCATTAATTACCCTGGTCCTCAGCCTTATGACAGGCCCGCTTTACGCAGCCGAGGAGACCGACAGTGTAGATCGTGACTACAAGAATGAACTACCCCGGATTCCAGGAAGTACGCCCGAAGAAGCACTGGCACAATTCTCCCTCATTCCCGGCTACCGCATCGAAGTGGTGGCTGCGGAACCCCTCGTTATTGATCCTATCGCTATGGCGTTTGATGAGCAGGGGCGTATGTTTGTGGTGGAGATGCGGGGTTATTCCGAAATGCGTGACACCAACACGGGGCGCATCCGTATGTTGACCGACACCGATGGCGATGGAAAATATGACAAGGCCGACACCTATGTGGATGGTCTGGCGTGGCCCACGGCGGTGGCCTGTTACGATGGCGGGGTGTTCGTGGCGGTGGCCCCGGACTTGCGCTATTACAAGGACACCGATGGCGATGGCAAGGCGGATGTGGAGCAGGTGCTGCACAAGGGCTTCGGTCTTTCCAATGTGCAGGGTCTGGTAAACACCCTCAAGTGGAGCTTTGACAATCGGCTCCATGGCGCGACGAGTAGCTCAGGCGCGGAATTACGACCTGCCGACGCCCCGGATGCCAATCCCCTCATGCTCAATGGGCGTGACTTCTCTATCAATGCCGCTGAAGGTACCATCCGCCCCGAGAGTGGTGGTGCACAGCACGGCCTGAGCTTTGACCAGTGGGGCTACAAATTCGTCTGCTCCAACAGCGACCACATCCAGCAGGTCATGTATGAGGACCAGGACATAGGCCGGAACCCCTACCTCGCTGCGCCCAATGCGCGGGTGAGCATCGCCAAGGACGGTCCTGCGGCGGAGGTCTATCGCACGAGTCCGGTGGAGCCGTGGCGTATCGTCCGTACCCGCCTGCGTATCAAGAAACTGGTGCCGGGCCCAATCGAAGGGGGCGGTCGCGCTGCGGGGTATTTCACGGGGTCGACGGGGGTAACCATTTATCGTGGCGATGCCATGCCCGAACTCTATGGGCAGGCCTTCATCGGTGACGTGGGCGGCAATCTCATGCACCGCAAGTCGGTGAATCGTAGTGGCTTGGTTTTTGAGGCGGATCGTGTGGAAGAAAACAAGGAATTTCTGAGTTCCAGCGACATCTGGTTTCGTCCCTGTCAGTTTAGCAACGGCCCGGAAGGTGCCCTATATATCGCAGATATGTCGCGCGAGGTCATCGAGCATCCCCTCAGTCTGCCGCCCATGATTAAGAAGTACCTGGACCTGAATAATGGTAACGACAAAGGGCGCATCTATCGCATCGTACCGGAAGATTTTAAGCAGCCCGAAATCCCGAATATGAGCGAAGCGACCAGCGCGGAACTCGTGGCCTGGCTCGACCATGGCAATGCCTGGCACCGCATCACCGCTGCACGACTCCTCTATGAACGGCAGGATCATTCAGTAGTACCCGCACTCATAACCCTTGCCGATGAAGGGACCCGTCCCGAGGGTCGCATTCGTGCGCGCTATATGCTAAGTAACTTTGGTGCCCTGGACGCTGCGGTCATGACCAGTGGGATGGGGGATGCCCACGAGCAGGTACGTCGTCACAGTCTCATGCTTATGGACGAAAACCTGGGCCTCAAACCGGAATTGGCCCAGGGGGTATTGGCCTTGTCCAAAGACCCTTCGGTACACGTGCGTTATGAAGCCGCCTATGCCTCCAGCTTCCTCGCTACCGTTGAAGAACGTAGTGCCGTACTGGCTTCCGTTCTTAGCCAGGGTCTTGATGACCGCTGGATAAATCTTGCAGCACTCAGTGCTTCCTATGGCGTGGAAGGTACACTCTTTAATCGATTGCTCACCGATGACGCGCTGGTCAAAAGCAGTAACGGCCAGAAGTTCCTTGAAACGCTGGCCCTGCAAACCGGGCGTGGCAAGCTCAGCAATGAAATCACCAGCACGCTCCTTGCCGTGAATGAACTGCGCACCGTGAACCAGAAACTGGCCGGGCGATGCATGCAAGCCCTGCAAAATGGCTATACCGAAAGTGGTGGCGGCACGCTGCCCCTCATAGCTGCAGCCGATGGCGGTGCATCCATGGATGAAATTATGAAGGGTCTGCTGGAAAGTGCGCGGACCACTGCACAAGACACCGATGCCCCCATCGATGAACGGGTCTCAGCCCTGACGACACTGGGCAACGCAAACTTTGATACCACGGCGCCCATCCTCATCGCAGCACTTACTGAAAGCACCCAGCCGGGCGTACAGGCCGCTGCCCTGAACACCCTGCGTAAATTTAATGATGCCTCGGTACCCGATAAAGTCCTCGGTGCCTGGTCTGGCTATAGTCCCCATGTACAGGCACAGGCGCTGGATGTTCTGTTCGCGCGTAGTCCCTGGACCGTTGCCCTGTTGAAGCAGATTGAAGACGGCACCTTGTCGGGTACCGTACTGGACTCTACACGTCTGGATATTCTGGCACAGCACAAGGAAGCCGATGTTCGTGAGGCGGCCCAACGCATTGCCGCAAGCCGTAGCACCTTGGACGAAGCCGCCCTCAACGCGTTATCGAAAACGATTATGGCGCTGGAAGGTGACCCTGAAAACGGACAGGTCGTCTTTCGCGATAATTGCATGTCCTGCCACAAGCTGGGTACGGAAGGCTTCATCCTCGGCCCGGACCTCTCTACGGTGGGTCAGGGCGGTAGCGAGAAAATCCTCAACAGTATCCTCGCGCCCAACATGGAAGTGAATCCCCAGTACCTCAACTATCTCGTTGAGACGAAAGACTGGGAAAGCTATAGCGGGGTTATCGTGGCGGAAACCGCTACCAGCATCACCCTGAAACGGGCCAATGGCGAATCCGACACCCTGCTGCGGGTGAACATCGAATCCATCCAGAGCACAGGCCGTACCCTTATGCCCGAAGACTGGGAAGTGGGCCTGGGTGTACAGGGTCTCGCTGACGTGGTTGCGTTCCTGAGCGCGTTGCAGTAAAGGAATAACAATAATGATCTCAAACGCTTCTTTCCCTCGTTCCCAGGCTCCTGCTTGGGAATGCATATCCCGGAGCTCCGCTCCGGAAAACAAGCGTGTTCGACTGGTAATATTACGCTTTCGCTCCGAACATAAGTTAGTAATGTAAACGCGGAGATTCCCGCCTCCGCGGGAATGACAAGTGTTTAGAGTCATGGATTGGATTGAGTAAGCCCTGCTTGGAAATGAGGTTGGACCTAAAAAATTATGCTAACAAGGCTTAAAAATATCTGGCGACCCTGGAACTTTCATTTGCATGGCCCCCTGAAGCGGGGCCGTGGTAATTGTTTTGAGGGCTGGTATGTAAAGGTCGTGGATGCAGCGGGTTCACAGCCCTTTGCATTTATACCCGGCGTCTTCCTGGGTAAGGACCCCCACGCCTTTATCCAGGTACTGGACGGCGTTGTAGGTCGTTCCTGGTACGTGCGCTATCCAATCTCTGAATTCATCCCACACAAGGAATGTTACGAGGTACAGGTGGGCAAGAGCCGCTTCCATGCGCAGGGCGTGGAACTGGATATTGAGCTGGAAGCGGGGATGCACCTGAAGGGCAGCCTGAACTTTGGCGAATGGTCCCCCTGGCCAGTCACTTTATTTTCGCCGGGTGTGATGGGGCCATTTACGTTTATCCCCATGATGGAATGTTTCCACGGTATCCTGAGCATGGACCACACGGTCGAAGGCACCCTGGATTTTATAGGTAACACCACCGACTTTGCGGGTGGTCGCGGTTATATGGAGAAGGACTGGGGCAAGGGCTTCCCCGAGGGCTATGTGTGGGCACATAGCAACCATTTCGACCGACCGGGAATTTGCATCAGCGCCTCCGTCGCCAAGATCCCCTGGATCACCGGGGCCTTTCGCGGTTTTCTCGTGGGCTTTCTGCTGGATGGTACCTTGCACCGATTCACGACCTATACCGGCGCAGCCATCGATTCGCTGGAAGTAACGGAAACGCACCTGCACTTGAAAATACACA
>CALAXS010000645.1 GCA_937895305.1 uncultured bacterium | reverse complement strand
CTCCTTTCTGGAAATCGGGGGTGTTAATTTACCTATTTTAGAGCGCGAGGCCAACGCAGATGAGCTGGCTATTCGTTTAATTCGCGCAGACGGTTCTTCCAATAAACGAGTGGAGTACGATGGTTTCGTTTACACCAATGATGAAGGCAGCCTGATTTTGAGTGGCGTGACCGACCGTGGCATTATCTACGCCGTCATGTCCTTTCTGGAAAACGAACTGGGTGTGCGCTATTACACGCCAAGTGTTACCGTCATGCCCAAGCGCGACAGCTACAGCTTCCGTTACCTTCATTTTAGCGACAAGCCCGGTCTCCGTGTGCGTAACACCTTCTACAAGGAAGCCTTTGACCCCATCTGGGCAGCGCGTAACCGGAGCAACGGGGCCATGGGTACCCGCGAGCAACCGGGTGGCGTAGAGGGCTATTGGGGCGTGCACACCTTCTACCCCCTCCTGTCGCCTGCGGAGTTCTTTGACACGCACCCGGAGTACTTTAGCCTCATTGACGGTGAGCGCATCCATGACCACGCCCAGTTGTGCCTCACCAATCCGGATGTGCTGGACATCATCACGGAGCGGCTGCGCGAGAAGATGCGTGCCTTACCGGGTAACCTGATTTACTCGGTATCGCAGAACGACTGGCGCCAGCCGTGTCAGTGCGAGAACTGTCAGGCCATCGCGGTGAAAGAAGAGAGCGAAGCCGGACCCATGCTCTGGTTTGTGAACCAGGTGGCCGAGCGCGTTGAAGAAGAGTTCCCTGACAAGCTCATCGGCACGCTGGCCTATCAGTACACGCGCAAGCCGCCGAAGCACATTCGTCCGCGCGAGAATGTGGTCATCCGTTTTTGCAGTATCGAATGCTGCTTCGCCCATGACTTCAAGAGCTGCCCGGAAAATGTGGACTTCCTGGAAGACCTGGAACAATGGTCCAGGATAGCGGACAAGATCTATGTGTGGGATTACGTGGTGAACTTCAGTAACTACGTCATGCCCTTCCCCAACTTTAATGTGCTCCAGTCCAACATCCAGACCTTCCGTGATAATAACGCCATCGGCATTATGGAGCAAGGCGCTTACCAGAGTCGCGGCGGCGAATTTTCCGAATTGAAGGCGTACCTCATTGCAAAGCTGTTGTGGAATCCCGAAGCGGACACGGAGGCCATCATCAATGACTTCATGTATGGCTATTACGGACGCGCCGGGCAGCACATACGGCGATACTTTGACCTGTGTCAGGACCTGGTCCAGCCGGACACGCACATGCGCATCTTCTTCGGGGCCGACCACATTCTCTACACCGACGATTTTATTCGCGAAGGCGAGGCTATCTTTGCCCAGGCGAAGAAGGTGGCCGACACCCCGGATTACTACAAACGTGTCGAGATGGCGGAGATACCCCTGCTCTATCTCAAGTGCCGACGCATGCCGCAGGAGGCACTCAGGGACGGCAGCTATGACCAGTTCACAGCGGTTGTGGCACGGGAAGGTATCACCCACTTTGCGGAGCGGGATAATGGTTTTGTGGCGTTTATGGAAAGACAGCGGGAATCAGCCAAGTAAGTTTTAAGCTGAGAAATCTACGTTCATCACCTATAATGCCCTCGCGAGCAAGGGATTATCGTCGGGGGAGCTGCGATGCTAAAGCGGGAATCTCCGCGCCAACATGCTTAACCCTAGCCGAGACCGGAACCGCAGTAATTCCGGTCAAACGCTTCAGTTTTCCGGAGCAGAGCTCCGGGATATGCATTCCCAAGCAGAGCTTGGGAACGAGAAACGGAAATTGATTAACTAAGTGCTTACATATCAACAGGTTGCGGCGCAGGGAAATCCTGCGTCGCTATTTTTTTGTCAGCAATAGTATACCCATGCACATCGCCACCTGGAATTATCCACAAGATACCGTAGGG
>CALAXS010000644.1 GCA_937895305.1 uncultured bacterium | reverse complement strand
GTCGCCCATTCAAGACTGACCCGTACCTTCGGGTGGGAGAGGGAGCTACACCGTGAAAACCGTTACCGTACAAGTTCGCAACGATCATCTCGAAGTGCTCGCCAGAACTAAACCCATGAGTGCCATGGCCGAACTCATCTGGAATGCTTTCGACGCCGAAGCCACAGAAGTACGGGTCGAGTTCATTGAAAACGAACTACAGGGCCTCGAATGCATCCGCATTATTGACAACGGTCACGGCCTCCGTGCTACAGAAGCAACCCTCGCATTTCAAAACCTCGGCGGCTCCTGGAAACGTGAAGGCCAACTCAGCCCTTCCAAGAAACGAACCCTCCATGGCAAATTTGGCAAAGGCCGTTTCCGCGCCTTCACCATGGGCACCCGTGTAAACTGGAACGCCACCTACCTTGAAGACAATGAACTCAAGCAAATCACCATCAAAGGCCAGGCCGAAACGCTGGGGCAATTCCAACTCTCCGATGCGGAACCCGCATTCGCGGAACACACGGGCATGGTCGTCAACATCGAAAACCCGCCCCTGAACGCAAACCTCCTCCGTGGTGGCAAAGCCAATCAGGAAATCACCGACATCTTTGCCCTCTATCTCAAGCACTACCCCGACACGAAACTCGTCTATGACGGTGTTCCTGTCGATGCAGAGAACGCACAATTGCATCTCACAGACTACAGTCTCGACCCGATGGTCATGGAAAACGGTGAGCAGGTCCAGAGCGAACTCACCATCGTCGAATGGAATATTCCTGGAAAACGCGGTGTCTACTTCTGCGACGCAGCAGGCTTCATGCTCCACAATGCACTGCCCAGGCTCCACTTTCGTGGGTTTAGCTACACGGCGTATCTAAAGTCCGCACACCTCGCTACCCTGGACCGCGAAGGGATGTTGCAGGCTGGCGAACTCTCTGCCGATGTGCGCCAGATTCTAGATGCTGCCCGCGCCAAACTTCGGGAGCACTTCGCACTGCGCGAAGCTGAGCTAGCCCAGGATGCCCTCACCCAATGGCAAAACCAGGGCCTATACCCTTACGAAGGCAAACCCGTTACCGACGAAGACAGTAACGAAAGGCGTATTTTCGACATCTACGCCACCCACCTCAATCAAATCTTCCCCGATTTCAAGGCATCCCCGGTCCGTAGTAAGCGCCTCATGCTTCTGCTACTCCAGGAACTCGTCAAAACCGAGCCCACCCGCGTCGCCCGCGTCCTCGACAACCTCGTCGATTTCCCGGAAGACAAAGAAGAAGCCATCCTCGAACTCGTTCAGTCCTGAGCCAAAATCGTTCCCGCAATATGCCGCGTTCCATTCTCCTGATTCAGGTAATACGCCGCCAGGATCTTTCCATTGGGCAACATAGCCGCCCACGGATACCCCAGATCCGTGCTGCCCCCATCATCACGCAGCACAATCTCCTCCGCCGTTTCATAATCTGTACACGCCGCGTTCAATATCCGCGCGCGAATACCAAACGGCTTATGGCGATATCCGTAAATTAGAAATACCCGGTCATCCGGCAAGCGCAATGCATAATGGGGATGCCCCTGGAATCCACTGTCCTCCCACGGATCAAAGCTTTTGCCCCCATCCGTCGACCATGCAATCACCGTGTGATCATCATAATCCGCCGTCCGCATAAAGGCCACCAAGGTCCCCTCCGGTGTCCAATAAAGCGATGTCTCATTAAAGGAAGCCGTCTCATCCTGCGCAATGGGACACGAATATTCCCACGACTTACCACCATCCTCCGAAATCAACAGATGCGTCTCTGATATACGCTTGGGCTTCAACTGTGATTGAATGCACACCGCCCAATACAAACGCCCGTCCGGTCCCTCCGCCATGGCACCCCGGTTATAAGCCGGGCAAGGCTCATCAAAAACCGTCCGCGTCAGGTTGCCCGGCACAGGGGGCGGCTTTATAGCCTCACTCCACGTTTGTCCACCATCCTCAGACCGCACCAGATAGCCCCCCATAAACACAAACTGACCATGCTTCAACGTGTCCTCCACCCGATCAACAGCATCACCACGGACCTGTGCCCAGGCATAACTGCTACAGACAATACTCCCGTCCGACAACTGCACCATGCACGGATCCTGCGACCCGCCATAGGGATGGGCATAAATCAGACTGGGGGAGGACCACGTTTCTGCGTTATCCTCCGAACGCGTCAACACCAGAAAACTGTTCGGGTCCGTGTGATTACTGCCCCCCTCACCAAATAGCTTCCGCTCCGGTGCACGACGAAACGCTACTAGCACCTCCCCATCCGGACGCACCACTATCGAGGGAAAAGCACTATAAAACGCCGCATCCTTGTAAATGACAATATCCTTCTCCTTCACCCAATCCGCACCCCAGGACACACTCGAAAACAGACCCAACATCAAAACCAACATACAGCGCATATACATGACAAGCTCCTTCGTAATTAACTGACCATTCTTATACACCCCAAATCACGCCAATAGCAATCCTATACCTTTCCCCTTATAGCCCAGCCTGCTCTTCTCTTTTTTTTTACACTTTCCCTATGCATCTTTGCTTTATATTTCCTTCCCACTCATTGCTTCCCTTTCTTTTCCCACCTCTTTTCCATTCTCTTGCCTTTCATCTCTGTGCTCTCAGTGCCCTCTGTGGTTAAAATCCCCCCTCTCAATTTCCCAATTCTCTGTCTCCACCTGTGCATAACCCCGTGTAACTATGCTACAATTTGCCCTCTTTTACACCCATAATTCCCCTTAACGGGAGGAGTCCAGCCACCATGTCCGACGGCACCTACAACCACCAATCTATCGAAGCGAAATGGCAACAATACTGGCTCGAAAATAAAACCTTCAAGACCAACCTCGACACCGCCAGGCCCAAATACTACGTCCTCGATATGTTTCCTTACCCCAGTGGCGACGGACTCCACGTAGGTCACCCCGAAGGCTACACCGCCACCGACATCGTCGCCCGTTACAAGCGCATGAAGGGCTTCAACGTCCTTCATCCTATGGGCTGGGACGCTTTCGGCCTTCCCGCAGAACGCCACGCCATGCGTACCGGCGAACACCCCGCTATCATCACCAACAAAAACTGCGACACCTTTCGTCGCCAGATCCAGACCCTCGGCCTCTCCTACGACTGGGACCGCGAAATCAACACCACCGACGAACATTATTATAAGTGGACCCAATGGATTTTTACGGTACTCCATGATCAGGGCCTCGCCTACGAAGTCGAAGCCCCCGTCAACTGGTGTCCCGCTCTCGGCACCGTCCTCGCCAATGAAGAAGTGAAAGACGGCAAATACGTCGACACAGGCGATCCCGTAGAAAAGCGCATGATGCGCCAGTGGATGCTCAAGATCACCGCCTATGCCGAACGCCTCATCGACGACCTGGAAGACCTTGACTGGCCCGAAGGCATCAAGGCTATGCAGCGCGAATGGATAGGCAAAAGCATTGGTGCCGACGTGGACTTTAAAGTCGCTGACACCGACCACAGCTTCACTGTATTTACCACCCGGCCCGACACCCTATTTGGTGCCACCTACTGCGTCCTCGCCCCGGAACACCCCCTCGTGCAAGACATCGTCACCGACGACCAGCGCGATGCTGCCCAGGCCTACATAGACGCCGCCTCCAAAAAATCCAACCAGGACCGCATGAAAGAAGATGACAACAAGACGGGCGTCTTCACCGGGGCATTCGCTGCCAACCCGGTCAACGGCACACAGATCCCCATCTGGATAGCCGACTATGTCCTCGCGGAATACGGCTACGGTGCCATCATGGCCGTGCCTGCCCACGATACCCGCGACTATGAATTTGCCAAGACCTTCGACCTCCCCATAATCGAAGTCATCTCCGGCGGCAACATCGAAGAAGAAGCCCACACCGGTTTCGGCGTCCTCGTCAACTCAGACTTCCTCGACGGCCTCGAAGTCACCGAATCCAAAGCAAAGATGAAGAAATGGCTCGAAGCAC
>CALAXS010000643.1 GCA_937895305.1 uncultured bacterium | reverse complement strand
ATTTAACCATAGCCTTCTACTCCTACCACTGGCTACCAAGCTTACCCCAGTCTTTCAATTGAACGCCAAGTGCGCCATTTCCTTCCACCATGGCAGCATACTCCCAATCACCTTATTCTGCACATAATTCATCCCCCCTCTTATCCGTGCCCATCCGTGCAATCCGCGTCATCCGTGTTCTATTCTTCTTGCCTTTTAAATTCGTGCTAGACCAGCATCTTCTCCACCACCTTACCCGCCACATCAGTCAACCGGAAATCGCGACCACTATAGGTATACGTGAGATCCAGATGATTCAGTCCAAAGGCATGGAGCATGGTGGCGTGAAAGTCATTGATGTGGATGGGGTCTTCTTCAATGCCCCAGCCGATGTCATCGGTCTTACCGATAATCTGTCCACCCTTGAAGCCCCCCCCAGCAGCGAGCATGGTGTAGGCCATGGGATGATGGTCCCGACCTGTATTCGCTGTATTCCCCACACGGTTCTCGCCCAAAGGCGTACGTCCGAACTCCGCACCCCAGACGACCATGGTACTGTCCAGGAGGCCGCGCTGTTTTAAATCTTTAAGCAATGTCGCTATGGGCTGGTCCGCCATGGTGGCGTTGAAGGTAAGCTCTGTATCAATCTCACTATGATGGTCCCAACTGGCGTGGTAGATGTTAATAAAGCGAACACCGCGCTCTACCATGCGCCGGGCCAGCAAACAATTCCGCGAGAAGGATGCGAAGGTACCTGCACCACCACCACGGGTAGCTTTAATTTCACCTTCCGTACGATCCACGCCGTAAGCATCCAGAGTGGCTTTGCTTTCTCCGGATAAATCGATGAGGTCCGGCGCAGCGGATTGCATGCGATAGGCCAGCTCATAACTGCCGATACGTGCCAGCACCTCGGGGTCCAGCGTTGCCTCATAATGTTTTTGATTCAAATCGCGAATGGTGTCCAGGCCCAGACGCTGGCATTCGTGTGGCAGTCCTTCCGGGTTCGCCAGATGCAATACCGGGTCGCCCTGACTTCGGAATAGTACGCCCTCATAGGTGGACGGCATAAACCCGCTGGTCCAGTTCGACACGCCGGCACTGGCACCACGGCCCGAGGTAAGCACCACATAGCCCGGCAGGTTTTCAGACTCAGAGCCCAGGCCGTAATTGAGCCAGGAACCGATACTGGGACGCCCAAAGGTGGGCACCCCGGTGTTCATCATGAGTTGGCCTGGATGATGATTAAAGGCCTCGGAATGCATGGTACGAATCATGCAAATATCATCGGCGCAAGAACCAATCCTGGGCAGGAGATCCGAGAAGTCCATACCGCATTCACCGTACTTCTTGAAGGTGCGATTGCTGCCCAGCAGCGTCGCTTCATCTTTTTGAATAAAGGCGAAGCGCATATCCTTGGTCATGGAATCAGGCAACTTCTGCCCGTGCATTTCATTGAGCTTCGGCTTGGGATCAAAGAGGTCCACCTGGCTGGGTGCACCGGCCATAAAGATAAAAATACACGCCTTGGCCTTGCCGCCAAAGTGGGAGGTTTTTGCTGCAAGGGGATTTCCTGCCTCCTCCATCGGTGCAGCCTGAACCTTGCCATCCTGAATCATCATAGCGCCCAGCGCCAGTCCACCAATACCCCCTGCGGCTGTCGCCAGAAATTCGCGCCGGGATTGTTCTATCTGTTCTTCAAGGGATTTCATGTACCTACTCCCGTGTTAAAAATTCGTCGAGGTTCAGAATAGCCCGCGCCAGATTCATGTAGGCTGCGGCCTCGGCGGGTTCTACACCCGCTGGCACGTCCCTGGTCAACAAGGCCGCTGCATCCTTTGGGTGGTTTTTGTAATAGTCTTGTCCTTGTTCCAATAACGCTGTCAACGCTGCAAGCTCATCCATCTCTGGTTCCCGCGCCATACAAATCTGAAAGGCATGTTTTACCCGCTCTTCAGCACCACCCTCTACCTGCGTCAAGATACGCGTGCCCAAACCCTCTGCACATTCTACAAAGACCGGATCATTCAACAGGGTCAAGGCCTGCAATGGTGTGTTGGAGCGACTGCGCTTGATATTCGTCGTGTTGGAGTCCGGGCAATCGAAAGTCATCAACATGGGATAGGCAATAGTCCGCTGAAACTGGATGTAAATCCCACGACGATATTTCTCGTCCCCTTTGCTCTCATCAAACTTAATACTGTTGGCATAACCCAGATTTGCAAAGCCTTCCGGTAAGGGCGGGCGCACACTGGGGCCACCCACTTTTTTATTGAGTAAATCACTGGCGGACAGAAATAGGTCGCGGGTGATTTCTGCTTCCACACGAAAGCGATTCTGACGGGCCAACAGACGGTTCTGCGGATCTTTATCTGCCAGCGCAGGGCGATGATTCGAAGATTGCTTGTAGGTGTTGCTGCTTACTATCTGGCGAATCAATGCCTTCTGACCCCAACCCTGTTTCATGAAATCATGAGCCATCCAATCCAGCAATTCCGGGTGGGTCGGCACTTCACCACGCACCCCGAAGTCTTCCGGCGTGCGCACCAGCCCATCGCCAAAGAGTTTGTCCCACACCCGGTTCACGGCGACGCGACTGGCCAATGGATTCTCCGCCCCGGTAAGCCACCGCGCGAAGTCCAGCCGATCTGGTGTCTCGCCACGAGCCACTATTGCCGGGAACACAGCGGGCGTATTGGCAGCTACCTGCTCTCCCTTACGCATAAAGTTGCCCCGTTGATGGATATAGGTCGTAGGAGGTTCCGAATCGGCCACTAAGGTCTGTGCCATGGTGTCGGGTGCCTTGGGCGCTGCTGCGATTAACTTGTCCAGTTCCCCTTGCAGCCCCTTCATATCCGGATCATTCTCCGAGAAATAAGCCAGCACCTGTTCCTGCTCTTCATTGCTACGCTTTTCCACGGGCTTCAACAAGGCCTGATGCAAGGCATCGCTGGACGGCAAAACAGCGGGATCAACGGTGACCAGTGAAATACGGAACCGCCCCAGATTGTGTTGGTTACCATAGCGCTGGTCAAAGGTAAATTTCAGTACCGCGCCATCAGCAAAATCGATAGGCTCTTCCAGCCAGAATGTGGCGCTCAGATCCTGATTGGTTTCTTCGCCACGAAATACTGCCCACCCCGAACGAAGGTCGTCATCAATGGCGTTGCCAATGGCATGTTCCTTTTGTTCGAAGGTGGCCTCTGCCTTGCTGAACTTCACGTCTACACCATCGTGGGTTTTACCGAAGGGCATGGCGTGTACTTTGAAATCCGTGAGCATGAAGTTCCCGTTCGGCGCACGACCCGGACCATTCCTGGTCAAAAATTTATCTGTGAGTGCCTCCAGGCGAATTGCCCGAATGCCCTGGCTGCGTGTTCGGGCGACCACGGTATAGGTATCGGTAATGGGTTCAGGACCTTTGACCAAGAGAGAGTCGTCCTTGAGCTTTTTAAACTCCGCACCACCAGCGGATGAATATGACGCGGGCGATAAAACTTCCCACCCCTTTTCAGGTACATCCAGCGTTTCTTCCCAGGCTGCCAACTTGTCCTTGAGCCGGGGTGCGTATTCACGAATGGCTTCCCGCGCTTCTTCTATCCGCTTATCAGAAATAACCTTCTTCTTTTCATAGCGATCCACTTCATTCGCAAGCGGTGCTGCAATATCCAACTCTTTGCCCACATTGAAAAATGCCATGGACTCATAAAACTCGCGGATGGTGATGGGGTCATACTTATGGGTGTGACACTGAGCGCAGTTCATGGTTATACCCATGAAAGCCTGATAGGTGGTGTTGGTGCGATCCACGACCTGCGCGATACGGAATTCTTCCTGGTCTACACCACCTTCTTTGTTGGTCAAGGTGTTTCGATGAAAGCCTGTGGCTACTTTCTGCTCCAACGTGGCATCCGGCAAGAGGTCACCCGCCAACTGCTCCGTCACAAACTGGTCATAGGGCATATCCGCATTCAACGCATCAATGACCCAATTCCGATAGCGCCACGCCCAGGGTCGAAAGGTGTCCTTCTCATAGCCGTCACTATCCGCATAACGCGCCAGATCCAGCCAATGTCGTCCCCAGCGTTCTCCGTAATGTTCCGAAGCCAACAGGCGATCCACCAACTGCGCATAAGCATCCGCAGAATCATCGGCCAGATACGCTGCCACCTCTTCGGGTGTTGGGGGTAGACCTATCAGATCCAGGTAAAGCCGGCGCATGAGGGTCACGCGATCCCCTTCGGGTGATGGCACCACACCCTGCTGCTCCATGGTGTGGAGCACAAAATTATCGATGGGGTTCTGCACCCAGTCCTGTTGTTGTACTTCAGGGACAACGGAATTGGCGATGGGCTGATAGGCCCAGTGGTCACTCACCACTTCGGCCCGTTCTCCATCCGCCTCGGGCAATACCGCCCCGCCATCGATCCAGGCCTTCAGGGTAGCCAATGCCGCTTCATCCAGCTTCTCGCCCTTGGCTGGCATAATGATATCTTTATGCAGCCCGGCCACCACCTGATACAGGAGACTTTCCCCGCTTTTTTCTACAGTAAACAGCGCACCACTATCTCCGCCCTGTCTTAAGGCGTCCGGAGAATCCAGTCGCAGCCCGTTCTTTTGTTTTTCCGGGCCATGACATTGAATGCAATGGGCCCTCAGAATGGGTTGCACCTCAGCAGTGAAATCAGGCGTCGCGGCCTGAGACATCCCCAATGGTGCCAACACCATAAGTCCAATAATCAGCTTGCGCATGTATACTACTGCTCCAAATTATGAAATCGCCCGTAATGACATTTAGATGAAAAGTATAGTCT
>CALAXS010000642.1 GCA_937895305.1 uncultured bacterium | reverse complement strand
CGCGGATACTTTTATGCGTCTCGTTCAGGGCAGGGATATGGGCGAGATGCTCCGGTACATTTTTATACTCCGGGGGATAAGCATCCAGCGAAGCCCAACGCATCACATACGTAAACTCCGACAGCTTACCGTCCTCCACCAGAGCATTCTTCTGCTCTCCAGAAAGGTTGCCCGCCGTCATGATCCATATATTCTTCTCAACAAAGGTACACATGGTGAATTCGCCAAAAACGAGCAAATTTTTAAAATAAATCGAAAAAATAATGAGAAAGGGTATAGACGCCAGAATCAGACTCTGCTTCCACAGCTTCCGCTTGGCGATGAGCACCAGCGCAATGACGATGACGAAGAAGCCAAGGTGAAACGCGCTGCGCGTACCACATAACAACATAACCACCACGAAGGCACCAAGTGCATAGCGTCGTTGCTCCGTCTCAAAATAGTCAACGAGAAAGAGCATGCACAACGCCAGCCATGCCGCGCAGGGCAGGGTGTAGAGAAGAAAATGCTCCCAGAGAATAAAAGCCGGACTCGCCATAAAGAGCGTGCTGGTGATAGCAGCGATGACAGGACGTACCCCGAAACGCCGCTGCAACAGAAACACCGCAACATAAAGGAGGAAGCCATGGAAAAGCGCCGCCACCATAAAGGGCCACGCACTATCCGGTGCCAGCTTCAGCACCAGCCCTGCGAAGAGATTCATAAAGGGCGGTTGGATATGCAGGTAATAGAAACTTTCCAGGAGGCGGGTCTGGAGGAGGGGCGGGTCCAGAAAGTGCATGAAGGTTTCTAGACTACCCGCGTCATAGTGGATGCCCAGCCCCCAATACACGCTATGGACCACAGCAAAGACCAGACCCAGTCGCAGGAACGTGCCTGCGGGGTAGCGTGGCGTTACCATGGTATTCGCCTTCATGGGCCTAGAGGAATTGAAGGGCAAACAGAATGCCCAGCCCGTCTGCGACGAGGTCAGCAAATTCTGCGGTGCCATTGCCCATTGCGTCCCAGACTTCCTTGCCGATACCTGCCACGACAGCGAGCCAGGGATCGATGAAGGTGAGCAGGAAGGAGCCTATGAAGTGATATATTTTGTCAATGCCAATCATGGCTCTTACTGTATCAGGTTTGGCAACATGTTAAAAGCAACATAAAAAAAGCGGCCCGTGGAATTTTCCACGAACCGCTTGAATTGTCTTTCGACGAAAGGCAGTGTTATACACCAGCCAATTCGACCGTAGCGCCGGCAGCTTCCAGCTTTTCTTTGAGTTCCTTGGCTTCGGCTTCGTTGGCACCTTCTTTGATGGGTGCAGGGCATCCGTCTACCAATTCCTTGGCTTCCTTCAGACCAAGGCCAGCAGCTTCTTTCACGACCTTGATAACGGCGATCTTCTGGGAACCATGTTCCTTGAGGATTACGTTAAAGGCCGTAGGACCAGCAGCTTCATCATCGTCACCAGCAGCAGCAGGAGCAGCAGCCATTGCCATGGGTGCAGCAGCGGTTACGTCAAACTTCTCTTCAAATGCTTTTTTCAGTTCACTCAGTTCCAGCACGCTCATTTCTGCGATGCTGTCCAGGATTGCTTCAATCTTGTCAGACATTGTAATTTACCTTTTCTATCATGTTGTTGGCTGCAAGTTCATGTCGCAGCGTTTAGTTTTATTGAGCAGGCAACGTAGCGGTTTAGGCCGCTTCGCCAGCTTTCTTTTGTTCCAGCGCGTCGATAAGACCCGCAATATTCTGTGGCATTGCGTTGAACAGTGCAGCCATGTTGGACATGGGAGCAGCGAATACGCCGACAATCTGGGCCAGTAGCTGTTCGCGTGAGGGCAGTTCGGCCAAGGCATTTAATTGTGCCTGGTCGACTACCACACCATCGAGCACGCCACCGTCCATAGAGACTTTTTTATTCTTCTTCGAGAATTCTTTCAGCACCTTTGCAGGGGCCACGGGATCATTCGAAAAAGCCCAACCGGTCGGTCCGTTCATGTACTCTACAGCACCTTCCAGACCCAACTCCGTCAGCGCGATCTTGGCAAGGTTATTTTTGTAAACCTTGTACTCCACGCCAGCTTCACGCAAATTCTTGCGCAGTGTCGTCGCCTTGTCCACATTAATCCCGACATAACTCGTGATTATTGCGATACTATTGTTTTCCAGCTGTTGCTTGATTTCAGCTACAGCATCGATTTTTGCTTGTGTTGGCA
>CALAXS010000641.1 GCA_937895305.1 uncultured bacterium | reverse complement strand
ATAAACTGCAACGCCCGGTGGTAGCGACCAGTGGTAATCGGAGTGATGAACCACTTTGTACGGATGAAACAGAAGCCCTGGAACGGTTGGGGGATATCGCGGATGCCTTCCTTAATCACAACCGGCCCATTGCCCATGGCATCGACGATTCCATCGTGCGGGTAATCGGTGGGAAGCGAACGGTACTGCGTCGCGCACGGGGCTTTGCACCGATGCCGCTGTCCGGGCCGGAGTCCAGTAGCACAATTCTGGCGTTGGGCGGGCACATGAAAAACACTATCGCACTCCACAAGGGGTCGAGTACGCTGTTAAGCCCACACATTGGTGACCTCGATACGCTACTGGCCCGTGAGTCCCAGAAGAAGCAGATAAAGACCCTGGAGCATTTTCATGATGGGCGGCCCACTATTTTTGTATGCGATAAACATCCGGACTATGCGAGTACGAAGTTGGCCAAACATTTGGACTACCATGCCCTGTCGGTACAGCACCATTATGCCCATGTTGTTTCCTGCATGGCGGAGCAGGGCCTGTCCGGTCCGGTGTTGGGGGTTGCCTGGGATGGTACAGGCTATGGTGATGATGGCACCGTCTGGGGCGGCGAATTTTTTGAAGCTACGCTGGTAGACTATACGCGTCTGGCGCACCTTCGACCCTTTGCTCTACCCGGTGGTGAGCATGCGGTGAAAGAACCGTATCGCAGTGCATTGGCGCTCATGCATACTGCGTTTGACGGTATTTTACCCGGGATCCCCACGTGGCAGCTGGATCCACCTGCCTCCGCTGAACGCCTTGAGCAACTGGTACAACTTCTTGATTCGAATTCGCAGGTTAACCCATGCACCAGTGCCGGGCGTCTTTTCGATGGTATATCCGCTATGCTTGGCCCGCCTTATATACATGCTTATGAGGGGCAGGCGCCTATGCGGCTGGAAAAGCTTGCCGTGGCCGCACGACGTTGTATGGAATACACTATCCCCATTGAAGAAGAGGACGGCGCGTTAATCCTTGACTGGTGTCCCATGATTCGAAGCATCCTTTTGAACCTCATGGAACGGCGAACCCAAAACAGTATCGCGCAGGGTGTACATCGTGCCCTTGCACAGTCTATTGTAGATGTAGCATTGCGTGCAGGCCTGAATAATGTGGTCCTTTCCGGGGGCTGCTTCCAGAATCGGCTACTCACTGAATACACAATTTCAGGTTTACAGAAGGTCGGGTTTATGGTCTACTGGCATGAGCAGGTTCCCCCCAATGATGGTGGACTCTGCCTGGGGCAGGCAGCCCATGCTGCGGCGTACTTAACAAAGGAAGGGATCTGAATCATGTGTCTGGCCATCCCCGGCGAAATATTGAGTATTGAGGGGGATGATGTTTTGCTGCGCAAGAGCAGGGTGAGTTTTGGAGGGGTGATAAAAGAGGTATCTCTCGCCTGTCTCCCGGAAGCTAAAGTGGGGGAGTACGTGCTGGTCCATGCAGGTATCGCCATCAGCAAGATTGACGAAGATGAAGCGGAGAAAGTTTTTCAGGCGCTGGAAGACCTGGGTGCGTTGGAGGAGGTGGATTGAAATATCTGGACGAGTATCGCGATCCTGCTGCGGTACAACAACGGGTCAAGGCCATTGAGGCCATTACTACCCGACCCCATACTTTAATGGAGGTCTGTGGTGGACAGACCCATTCCATCGTCAAGTATGGCATCGACACCCTCATCCCGGATGCGATTACCCTCATCCACGGCCCCGGCTGCCCCGTATGTGTTACTCCGGTTAATCTCATCGATCATGCCATCGCGATTGCAGAGGAATCGGGTGTTATTTTTTGCTCCTTCGGCGATATGCTTCGCGTGCCGGGTAGTGCAACCGATTTGCTGCAGGTGAAGGCGGAGGGGGCCGATGTGCGTATGGTCTATTCGCCGCTGGATGCAGTGCGTATTGCGCAGGAGAACCCGGAGCGGGAGGTTGTGTTTTTTGCGGTTGGTTTTGAAACGACCGCACCCGCCAATGCCCTCGCCGTATATCAGGCGCACCAGGAAGGGATTAAAAACTTCTCCATCCTTTCCAGCCATGTCCTCGTACCGCCTGCCCTGCATGCTATCCTGCAAAGCCCTCAATCCAGGGTGCAAGGCTTTCTTGCTGCGGGTCATGTCTGTGCGGTTACGGGCTACCATGCCTATCATGAAATTGCGGAACAGTATCATGTGCCTATTGTGGTCACTGGATTCGAACCGCTGGATCTGTTGCAGGGTATTTATCATTGTGTCGCGCAGCTTGAGCAAGGCACGCATCGGGTAGAGAACCAATACGCGCGTTCGGTGTCTGAAGCAGGTAACGTCAAAGCCCAGGAATTAATGGAAACCGTTTTTACAGTAACGGATCGTGAATGGCGGGGGCTGGGTACCTTGCCCGAAAGCGGTCTTGCCCTGCGCGAGAACTTTGCCGCCTTCGATGCGGCCCTGCGTTATCCCCTGACTACGCCTTCGCCCGGTGAAGACGCGCGTTGCATAAGTGGGGCTATACTTCAGGGACACAAGAAACCTTGTGACTGCCCGGAATTCGCCAAGGCCTGCACACCGGAGCGCCCCCTGGGTGCGCCCATGGTCTCCAACGAAGGTGCCTGCGCTGCTTATTACCGTTATCGCCGTAGCGCACCTGCCTTAAAGGATAAATGAGCCCATGGATGATGGAAACTTTGACGATATAACGTGCCCGGTTCCCCATCCCCTGCCGGATAAAATCACTATGGCCCATGGGGGTGGCGGTACGGCCATGCAACGCCTCATCGAAGGATGCTTCGCGAAACACCTGGACACACAACACCATCAGGATGCAGCCGTATTGCATGCGGATACCTGTGACCTGGCTTTTAGCACGGACAGCTTTGTGGTGCAGCCCCTCTTTTTTCCCGGCGGCAATATCGGGTCGCTGGCGGTGCATGGCACGGTCAATGACCTGGCCATGCAAGGGGCACGCCCACGCTGGTTAAGTGCAGGGTATATCCTGGAGGAAGGCTTTCCTATCGCCGGGCTGGATCGTATTGTGCAGTCCATGGGTGAAGCCGCCAGGGCATGTGGCGTGCAGGTCGTTACAGGGGACACGAAGGTGATTGAGCATGGATCGGGTAGTGGCGTCATGATCAATACCAGTGGCGTGGGGACGTTGGATGCAAAGCTTCAAATGGGTCATCAACATATTCAGCCAGGCGACGCTGTGTTAATCAACGGCGACCTGGGGCGCCATGGTATGGCTATCATGTCGGTTCGTGCCGGGCTGGCTTTTGAAAGCGAAATCAGGAGCGATTCTGCGGCACTGGTTGCGCCAGTGCATGCCCTGCTGGATGCGGGGATTCGGGTGCGGTGTATGCGTGACCTCACACGTGGCGGGCTGGCCAGTGCTACGAATGAGGTGTGTGCTTCTGCCAGGCGCGACATGCGTCTACGGGCTGTTGCAGTTCCGGTTACGGAGTCGGTGAAATCAGCCTGTGAAGTATTGGGGCTGGATCCGCTGTATGTGGCCAATGAAGGGCGATTCATGGCCATTGTTGCCGCTGAAGATGTGGATGCCGCGCTGGAAATACTGGGGGCGCACAGTGTTGACTGTACGCCCGCCCATATAGGGTCTATCAACGACGGTACTGCGGGGCAGGTGATCCTTGAAACGCCACTGGGCACCGAGGTTATTCTTGATCAACTCAGTGGAGATCAACTTCCCCGAATATGCTGATTAGAGCAAATAAGTTTGAGATGCGGTATCTTCCGCTTACGATAACATCGCGAGCAAGAGATTGCCGCGTCGGCTCAGCCTCCTCGCAATGACGTGTATAGTCGCGTCATTGCGAACCGAGTGGAGCGAGGTGTGGCAATCTCTTGGTCCCATAGTCTGAATGTGCTGCAACATCAAGTAGCGCAGTCAACTATAAAGTGCTTTAGTAGAGCAGCTCGGACCAGCGATCTTCATTTTCCAGTTTTTGTAGTGTTTCATGCCAGGCTTCTTCTGAACCCGCCATGGTGGTCATTGCTTTATCCAGATGTTCCTTTGTGCTTTCCTGACCAGCAACATAGACGTAGGTGTTGGGCTTGTTCACCATTTCCCAGATTTCGGATTCATGACTTTCCAGGGCACCCTGTAAATCGATGGGATCGTTAAAATGGGGGCGTGGGCTTAGTGCCTGGATAGCGGTAAAGGTTTCCTTGTCCAGGTACTGACTGATGTCGTCACTGGAGTCATTCATGTACAACATTTCCATGCCAGTCTGTGCACCATAAAAGAGACGCACTTTGCCTTCCCAGCCACCGGACTCTTCGTAGATGTGTTTCACGAATGCACGGAAGGGGGCGATACCAGTGCCAGTGCCAATCATGAGGAGGTTGGAGGATTTATCCTGGGGCATGGTGAAGTGGCGCCCGTAGGGCCCGGTAATTTCGATTTTGTCGCCTACGGAAGCGTCGCAGAGGAAGTTGGAGGCTACACCTTCGACTTCCTCGCCACTTACATCATCGATATAAGAGCAACGACGAACGCAGATAGAGACCTCGGAAGGATTGCCCGATTCGCCGTTACTTGCGCTGGCTACGGTGTACAGACGCAGGTGATGGGGATTGCCGAACTTGTGGGGGCCTGGTATAAGCACACCCACGCTTTGTCCCTCTGTAAAGTTGAAGGTAGGATCAGGGATGTC
>CALAXS010000640.1 GCA_937895305.1 uncultured bacterium | reverse complement strand
ACGATGAACCCGCTTGTGCAAGAAATCCTGTGCCGTCAGTCTCTGATTGATTAAATAAAATATCCAGTGTAGAACCGGATTCATTTAAGGTAGCGGAAACCTCATCCAATACATCATTCATCCGCGCGCGTGCTGCTGCGCCATTGGTTGCATGGTCAAAACCTGTTCCTGTACTCAGACGGACATCTTCATAAAAAAGATTAAAGGTCATGCCATTACTGGGATGTGTCGCTGTCGGGCTACCAAAATCGGTGAACGCCTTGTTGTCCATGGACTCTGATTGGCCGGTATGGTGATATACGACTACCAAATCTTCCGCTGACACATCGCCAGCAAACAAACAGGTGGCCAATAAGGCCACGCAAACAAAACCGTTTCTTATACCCATTGCCTCTTAACTCCTCATAATCAATAGTGGAAATGTTGTGGCGCCACGTCACATCTGCACTCTTGCAAGGCAGATATAGAGATTATCGGGAAAGAAGTAACTTTAGTCAAGGTGTAGCTGCATAGCTAACGCATAGTGCGCCCTATTGTCAGAATTCATAGCAAATGGAGTTCCTAAAAGGGATGGTTCATAGCTGGACAAATTGGACCAAAAGGTCTACAATTACACCTCATAAGTGAAACCGGGGGAGGATTTTGTTATGGCTAATGTATATCTGGGGATTAATCTCGAATTTGTGCGACACGAAGATAAGCCCATGGAGTGGGGGATAGCGAAAGCGGCTGAGCTGGGTTATGACTACGTAGAGCCTATGGTCCACTGGGGCCGGGAGCTGCTCAGTGAAGCGGGCTACTTCCACAGCGTATCCATGCTGGACGATCCACTGCGCATCAAACGCGCCTGCGAAAAGTATGGGGTGAAATGCTCCGGCCTCAGCACCCACACGCCGTTGTGCAAACCGGAAATCAGTGTGGAATACCTCAAGCAGGCCATTCGTTTCGCTGCGGAAATTGGCGCGCCTGTGGTCAATACGGATGAAGGCCCCAAGCCGGACTGGACGACGGAAGAGGAGGATCATGTCCTCATGCGTTACACCCTGGGGGAAGCGGCGAAGGTCGCGGAGCCGCGCAACATCCTCATCGGCATCGAACCGCACCAGCAATACTCCAAAACGCCTGACGGCCTGGACCGTATCTATGATCTCGTAGACTCGCCTTCCATCGGAATTAACTTCGACACAGGCAACGGTTACCTCGGCGGTGAAGATCCCTACACCTGGCTGGAGCGTGTAAAAGATCGCCTGGTCCACCTTCACGCCAAGGACATCGCTATAGAACAGTCCGATGCCGAGCGGGGCAAGGTTACAGGAACGCCCGTGGGTTGCGCTTGTGGTGAGGGCGTCATTGACTGGGCACGCTGTATCGAGATTTGTAAGACCATGAAAAACGATGTGGTGTTCTCCGTGGAATGCGGCACGGTGGAACAGGCAGGCCATAGTATTGAACATCTTCGGGGACTGCTCTAAACAATTCGGGGGAACAGGAAATGAAGCGCAAAGATTTAACACGCAGACAATTTTTG
>CALAXS010000639.1 GCA_937895305.1 uncultured bacterium | reverse complement strand
ACGCATATCTCGGAGCTCTGCTCCGAAAAACAGGCACACTCGACCGAAATACTACAACTTCGCTCCCGACTTAGGTTAAGCATGCTAACACGGAGATTCCTGCCTCCGCAGGAATGACAGAGATTTTAGATTTACCTGCACTACCGCAACATCACGCTTTTATAGTTCCATCATCATCCTTGCAGTTTGCCTGTCCCCCCTTTAGTATAGAAGGCTCCTACTAAACCGAGGGGACACAGTGCTATGAAACGACGGGACTTTATCAAGACGACAGCAGCAGCAGCAAGTGTTTCTATACTGTCAGCGAAGACAGCTTTTGGCGCAACCGCCAACGAGAAACTACGCCTGGGGGTCATCGGTTGCGGGGGACGTGGCCCCTGGATTGGCGATCTCTTTGAAAAAAACACCAACACCAAGGTTGTGGCTGTACACGACTATTTCCAGGACCGTGTCGAACGGGCTGGCAAAAAATTCTCTATAGGCAAAGAGAATCAATTTATTGGACTGGGCGGCTACCACGAACTCATTGCGAGTAGCGTGGATGCTGTGGCGATTATCAGTCCCCCCTACTTTCACCCGGACCAGGCCGTTGCGGCTATTGAAGCAGGGAAGCATGTGTATTTGGCAAAGCCGGTTGCGGTGGACGTGCCGGGGTGTATGAAAATTGTAGCAGCGGCGAACAAGGTCGCGGATAAGCAAAGCGTGCTTGTCGACTTTCAAACGCGAAACAATGAATTCTTCCGCGGCGCAGCACAGCGTATCCATGAAGGTATACTCGGTGACCCGGTACTGGGCCAATGCTTTTACTACGCAGGTCGACTGGGCAAACAAAGCAAGCGCGATGATGACGTGGGTCGCCTGCGTAACTGGGTTTTCGACATTGCACTGTCCGGCGACATTATCGTGGAGCAGAATATCCACGTACTCGACGTCATGAACTGGTACCTTCAGGGACATCCCGTTTCTGCTGTGGGTGCCGGCGGTCGCAAGGCACGGGTCGATGTGGGTGATTGCAATGATCACTTCGCACTACAGTACAACTACCCTAATGATGTGATTGTCGATTTCAGTTCGGCCCAGTTCACCCATGGCATCAGCGATCTCTGTATCCGACTCATGGGTTCCGAGGGCACGGTCGATTCACATTACGGTGGTGATGTTTCGATTCGCGGCAAGAAAAAAGGCTGGCCCGGCGGTAACACAGGCCAGATCTACCAGCAGGGCGCGGTGAATAACATGATCGATTTCTGCGCCAGCATCCAGACCGGAGAATACCTGAACAATGCACTGGAGGCCGCACACAGCACCATGACCAGCATCCTCGGGCGGACCGCTGCGCAGACAGGGGAGAGGGTGACCTGGGACGAATTGATAGCGACGAATGAAACCCTGGATGCGAAGCTGGATCTGCCCGCCGACGGGCCTGAACTGGTGGGTTAAGAATCTTGCAATAGTATTCAGTGTTATAAGGCACGAAAGGAGATAGGCCTCTATGACGGCGTTTCGAATAAAGGTGCTATGGTTGGCA
>CALAXS010000638.1 GCA_937895305.1 uncultured bacterium | reverse complement strand
TTCATCAACATCAACGGTAACATTGGACGTATGGGTCATGCTCTTCCGGGCAGCACTTTCGATGGCACTCCGGATAGCCTCTAGCAAGGTTTCCCGGTTTACACTCTTCTCCGCTTCCAGTTGCTGGAGTATACCCTTTAAATTCTGGTCCAATGTACTATCCTTTTCTCGACTTTACCGGTCCAGGTGCGCATGTTTGAGGTTCTCAATGTGAACCTCATAGGTTTCTCCGTCGCACTCCACCTGAATCATGTCCTCTTCAAAACCCACCAGAGTGCCGGAAAAACGTTTACGCCCGTTGGAAGCTACGTAGGCTTCCATGCGTATCGTTTCACCAACGAACCGTTCGAAGTCCACCGCTTTACGGATGGGCCTGTCAATGCCTGGTGAGGACACTTCCAACATATACTGCGACATAATCAGCTCGGTTGCATCCAGTACAGGATCCAGGAGCCGGGATGCCGCCGTGCAGTCATCAATCGTAATACCGCCGCCTTCTTTATCAATATGCACACGCAATACACGCGTATTACCGGTCTTGGTAAACACCAATTCAACCAGTTCATAACCAAGTGAGGCCAGCTCTGGCTCTAAAATAGGCCAGGCTAGGCGCAATAATTCGTTTTTTTCCACGTATTTCCTGCGCGATTCAATAAAAAAAGTGGGTAAAGACCCACTTCCCACGGGATTCATTCCCAATCGCTGACTACCATAGCACAAAATGGGAAGTGCAATCAAGGGGTGCCCTGCATTTCATGATGCCGAAAAAAGGAGCTAAGCTATTGTCGTATGGTCAGATAGGGACGAAGTTGATCAAAGACAAAAGAGGGCCAGATTTCGTGATGTGGCATCCCCGCCACGATAGGAAAAAAAACGTCCATCCCGTATGGTGCAATGGCCTGTCACCAGGATATGGTCTCTGGAAAGACCTGCCGCCTCTAGTTGTTGCTGGTTGGTGGCCCATAAATCGAGCCTTCGCCCATAAACAGGGTAGCCTGTATCCGCCCAGCTTTGGGCGATTTCAGTAGACACTTCATAGGATTCTGGCCCTGCGGACGGGCCAATCACTGCAAAAAGGTCGCCAGGATCAACGCCATACCCGGTATGTAACGCTGAAACAGCGGATTGTGCGATATTTTCAAAGGTACTGTTTCGACCAGCATGGACCACCCCCCCGGAATGGGTGGTGGGGTCATAGAGCCAAAGGGGAACACAATCGGCCACACTAATGCCCAGTGGAATCCCTGGCGTCCGGGTAATGAGGCCATCGGCCTCTGCCAGTGCGGTATCAGCATGAATAGCCCCGCGCCCGGCATATTCGGGCTGGACCGGGATGACCTCGGTGCCATGAACCTGGCGAATACAGACGAGTGAAGCGGAATCCAGGTCGAGCGCGGTGCAAAGTTTTTTCCGATTCGCCCCGCCATCGTCAGCCTTGAACCCGCAATCCCCGTCGCTACGGTCAGACAGGGCTGCAACTGGCAGGCCTTTTTCTTCGAGCCAGGAAAATCGCTGCATAAGACCTCCCGCTATAGTACGTACTTGGTCAGGTCCTGATCTTCGATAATACCTGTCAGGCGCTCGCGTACATCTTCGGGCGTGATGGTGATGCTGTCCCCGCTACGCTCAGGAGCCTCGAAGGATATGGATTCGAGCAGATATTCCATAATGGTATGGAGGCGACGCGCGCCGATGTTTTCGGATTCTGCATTCACCTGTTCGCAGAGCTCCGCGAGGGTGTCAATGGCTTCGTCGACAATCGTGAGCGATACGCCCTCGGTCTCCAGCAGTGCTGTATATTGTTTGATGAGTGAATTCTTGGGTTCGCGGAGGATGCGCCCAAAGTCTTCGGAGAGCAAGGCATGTAGCTCCACACGAATGGGGAAGCGCCCCTGAAGTTCGGGGATGAGATCGGAGACTTTGGAAATATGAAAGGCTCCTGCTGCAATGAAGAGGATATGGTCCGTCTTTACGGGGCCGTACTTGGTCATGACAGTGCTGCCTTCCACAATGGGCAGAATATCGCGCTGAACCCCTTCGCGGGAAATATCAGGCCCCTGATTACCGCCACTGCGCCCGGCAATTTTGTCGATTTCATCCAGAAAGACGATACCGGAATTTTCTAAACGTTCAATAGCCTGGGGCACAACAGCATCCATATCAATAAGATCTGCGAGCTCTTCCTGCTCCAGAATCTTTCGGGCTTCGGCCACAGTCACCTTACGGCGCTTGGTCTTTTGAGGGGCCATCTTGCCCATCATTTCCTGGAGGTTTATGCCCATCTCTTCCATGCCGCTGTTGCTAAAGACTTGCATCATGGGGTTGGTACCGGAATCTTTTACCGTGACCTCAACCTCACGATCATCCATATCACCTGCACGAAGCTTGCGCAACAGAATATCGCGCGTCCTCGTTTCAGCATCGGGTTCATTCTCTATCAGGTTCTTGGCAGGACCTTCGTCCCCGCTTCTGGGATCATTGGGATTAAAGACGTATTCTGCCGTCGCTTTTTTGGGTTGGGGGGGCAAGAGAATATCGAGCAATCGCTTCTCTGCATTTGCAGCGGCCTGGGACTTCATGGATTCCTGCATCTCGTCTCGAATGAGATTGATGCTCACTTCGCACAGATCACGAATCATGGATTCGCAGTCACGACCCACATAACCCACTTCGGTGAACTTGGATGCTTCCACCTTGATAAAGGGGGCATCGGCCAGCTTGGACAAACGGCGTGCAATCTCGGTCTTGCCCACACCTGTGGGACCAATCATGATGATGTTCTTGGGTGCAACTTCGTCTCGCAGGTCATCCGGTAGTTGTTGACGCCGCCAGCGATTGCGAAGGGCGATGGCCACTTTGCGTTTGGCTTCACTCTGGCCAATGATATGTTTATCCAGTTCTTCTACTATCTCTCGGGGGGTGAGGGCACTCAAGGGGGAGGACTCCTATGGAACTGTTAAGGAAGCATTTTAATCCAATGGGATTATAAAAGCTGTACGTTAGTTCTTTGACTAAATTTGCACTGTATTGCAAACCGGTGCCACCGGTTAGCCCATTTTTTCAATTCTGCGGCAGTGACGTTCACCACCACTGAAGTGGGTATTCAGAAAAATGTCGATGAGGTTCAGGCATTCGCGAAGGGTAAGGATACGCTTGCCCAGACACAGTACGTTGGCATCGTTATGTTCCCGGGTGAGGTAGGCCATTTCAGGGCGCAAACACACCGCAGCACGAATACCTTTGTGGCGGTTGGCTGCCATACTCACCCCCATGCCGGTACCGCAAAGCAGCACCCCGACATCCGCCTCACCACTCAGGATGGTTTCGCAAACCTTATTGGCATAGTCCGGATAATCCACGGACCCCGGATCATAGGGTCCACAGTCGATCACCTTATGGCCCTGATGCTCCAAATGGGCAATCATGGCAGGCTTGTAGTGAGGTGGCGGATCTTCATAACCAGCGTGATCGCTACCGATAGCAATTGTCTTCATGATACTGCGCCTTGTGTCGTGCAAACGTTATCCAAGTCACATTGTACGTGTCTGTCATTGGGCTGTACAAGCCATAAGTCCTGTTGGCTGTAAAACGCCAAAATATAGTATTAGACCTTCGAAACATCCATATAACTTGTATCGTGACTCACCCATCCCCAGTTTTAGTCAATGGGACCAAGAGATAAGATGAGAAGG
>CALAXS010000637.1 GCA_937895305.1 uncultured bacterium | reverse complement strand
CGGAATGTCCGAAGTTGGTGCTTAACCCTGGACATGCGCGAGAACTCCTGATTCATGCACCCTCAAACTCAGTCTATGACACGCCCACCACCATCCTCGCGTCTCTCCTGGACAAGGAATTCAATCCCGCATACGGTCCGGCGACCATTTTACTTAGCTACCCGGATAATTTAGAAGGCCCGGAGTCCATTCAAATACCTGCAGATGCCACCCACCTGGAATTTGAAGTCACGCCCAAGCAACCGGGCATCATGCGGATTCAGGGACACTGGGGCGAACGGGACCAGACCATTACCGCCAATCCTATGGAAGTCTTCATGATGAAGATGCTTGGGTACATCTACTGGGGCGATCTCCATTCACACACCCATTACAGTTGGGACGGCGTGGGCTATGACCAGTTTGCGTATGCTGAATACACGTCCGGTCTGGATTTCTACGCCATGTCGGACCACTCCATAGCGCAGGGCGAAAACTATACACGAGGTCTGCACAAGGGCACCTGGAAAGCCTATATCGCAGAGACTGAAGCAGCAAACAAGCCAGGACAATTTGCCACACTCCACGGCTATGAGTGTAGTTTCGGTATGCCCTACGGCCATCACAACGTCTACTTCCGGGACAAGCCCGGCCCTTTGCTGAATCCACAGACCGTTATACTTCCCCAGCTCTGGGATGCACTGGAAGAGGGTAACGCCATTACAATCCCCCACCACACGGGGAAATTCCCGCGCAACGTGGATTTCAAAAAAGACGATCCGCGCTTTCGTCGCAACTTTGAGATGTACTCCGGCCATGGCCTAAGTGAAGTCCACGACCCGACCCACCCCCTATCCCCCGAACATAACACCTTTACCAGTGATTCCGAGAGCCTCGATTGGCCCTCCCACTTTCAGGACGGACTCCGCCTGGGACTCCAGGTTTCTGCTATTGCGTCGAGCGATGACCACCGTGCCCATCCGGGCTTGTCGCACTATGGACTGGTGGCAGTGCAGGCACTTAGCATACGCCGTGGCGACATTTTCGCTGCATTACACAGCAGAAGCACTTATGCCACGACCGGGGCTAAAATCATCTTTAAATTTAGGTTTAAGGACCGCCCTATGCATCAACAGCATGTTGCCTTCAAGGAAGGAAGTGAATTCCAGATTCAGGCCAACGGCACCAAAGAGATTGCCTTTATCGAAATTCTCCGCCTGGACCCCGGTGCGCGTCATTTCGAAGTCGTAAAACGATGGGAACCGGATGCACTCGATGTTATGCTCCGCTGGGCTGATCCGGACATGAAGCCCAGAGCCATTTACTATGCACGCCTCCGTCAGCATGGCAAGGTACGGGACCGTATCGCTATGGCCTGGTCCTCCCCCATCTGGCTGGATTAGCCCATCCTCTCTCTCATTCAGTAAATACCATACTTTTTGCTGAACAATCCTGTGGGATATTGGTGGAAAAGCCTCCTGTCAGTCGCCTTTAATTCATCATAAATCACTTTATACCAACACTTAGAGCAATTGTAAAAGAATCTTTAAAACACTTGACT
>CALAXS010000636.1 GCA_937895305.1 uncultured bacterium | reverse complement strand
ACAAAGACACTAATCTGAAAGTTAAGCACTTCCTTACCCTGTTCATCTACAAAGGGATAATCATCCTTCTTCATCAGCCAGATGACCAGTGGCCCAATGAATCCAGGGATGCCAATAAAAGTACTCAATTGAGAGATATGACAGAACATGGCCCACTTGCGTGCTTCGGGATCGGCTTCAGGCGCAAGAGACATAGTATTTTCTCCACTCATGATCATCTCCTTTTTTGTGAAGGTTTACGCACTACTTATAAGCATATTAGGGGGCTGATATGAAAAAAGCAATTTTGTGGATGGGGTCCCGGGCTACGCCGAATGAAGTGATAGGACCCCTTTGGGTGTTTATGGGTATCCCCGGCCCCATGTGCCCATATCATCCCCCTGGCCCAGTGTAGTCTTGCCTTGCTCCGATTTGCCATTGCCACCGAGGGAGAAAATAAAGACGCCTACTTTATTATCCGAAGCAAAATACAGTTCTGTGTCTCCAGTGCGATAAAGATACCGGTAGGATACAAGTTGGGTGATGTCCATGGATTCCAGATCCTTCAACGTGCCACAAAAAAACTGATAGGGATTTCCCCATGGGTCCAGGTTCAGGTCCACATAGGACCACCTCAGTTTCTTTTTTCGGCCCGACAACTTACGTGATGTGGCATCACGCCCATTCTTCATCAAGTCATAGCAAAGTTCAGTATGTTCCTTGACCGTAGTTTCAAAATCTGTGAATTCTGGATGGATAATTAATTCTTGTAAAGTATCCACCCCTGCATCCGCCCATATTATGGTCAGTGCGGATTTGGCCTTATGCATTTCCTTTTGTGCCTCTATGTATTTATTCTCATGGAGTATGGCTTGAAGTTTTAATCCGGCGTTGATGATGAAGGGCGATGCGAGGAGTAGAAGGATTAATGAGATATATACTTCTGGTATCCGCAATATTTTCAAGAACATGAACGGCCCCTCCCTATGTCTTGCTACCTTTGTATGGATATAACGTCAAAAGTGTCTTTTGTCACCCTCTTTTTATACGCCGACACCGTATCCCGGGTTGACAGTCCATCCCTTGCCCCCTATGATGGACGAATTCGTTTGAGTCTATACCCTTCAACCATGGGAGCAGATACACCATGAACCGACGTGATTTTTTAACCCGTGCCGGGCTGGGCACGGCCATGACCTTTGGTGCTTTATCCGGGCGTGCGCATGCAGCGCAGGATCCCGATGGTCCCTTCCTCGACCTGAAGCAACTGGAAGAGCGGAATCAGAATCGGTCTACTGTGGTGTCGCGAAACGGCATGGTCTGCACCAGTCATCCGCTGGCTTCCATGGCGGGTATCGATTTGTTGAAGGCGGGCGGTAGCTGTATTGATGCGGCGATTTGCGCCAATGCCATGCTCGGCCTCATGGAACCTGCCAGTAACGGTATCGGCGGGGATCTCTTTGCCATAGTCTGGTCGGAAAAAGACCAGCAGCTCTATGGTCTCAATGCCAGTGGTCGCGCGCCTTACGACTGGAATCTGGACAAGGCAGCGGCGCTGGGCCTTCAATCGATTCCAACCTATAGCCCCCTGGCCTGGAGTGTGCCCGGCTGCGTGAGCGGCTGGGGCGCGTTACATAAACGTTTTGGCAAGCTGAGTCTGGCCGATTGTCTGACCCCGGCCATTGATGCGGGTCGCGAGGGCTTTCCCCTGTCACCTTTGATTTCTACCCATTTCTCCGCCTGGACCGATGAGATAGCACCCTACATGGCACCCATCTATCACCCCAACGGGGAAGTGCCGGGTTTCGGGGACATCTTCAAGAACCCCTTACTTGCCAAAGTCTATGAAGAAATCGCGGAAGGCGGTCCTGCGGCCTATTACGAAGGACGCGCAGCGGAGGCCATCGTCGCCATGTCCACCAAGCTGGGCGGGTTCATGTCCATGAAGGATCTCAAGGACCACACAGCCACCTGGGTCGACCCGGTGAGTAGCAATTATCGCGGTTGGGACGTCTGGGAAATTCCCCCCAACGGACAGGGCATCGCCGCGCTACAGATTCTGAATATGCTGGAGCAGTTTGATATCGGCAGCCTGGGCCATAATTCTGCGCAGCACCTCCACTTGCTTGCCGAGGCGAAGAAGCTGGCCTTTGAAGACCGCGCCCAATACTACGCGGACCCGGAATTTGCTGATGTACCCACCGGGTGGCTCATCTCCAAGGAATACGCCAAGGAACGTGCCGCGCTCATCGACCCGAAACAGGCCAGTACCTCGGTCAAGTTTGGCGACCCCAAGCTGGATTCCGACACCATCTACCTCAGCGCAGCGGACAGTGAAGGAAACATGATTTCCTTGATTCAAAGTAATTACTCCGGATTCGGGTCCACCATTTGCCCCGAAGGATTGGGTTTCCCCATCCAGAATCGCGGCCAATCTTTCTCCCTCGACCCGAAACACCGGAACAAGCTGGAGCCCCACAAGCGCCCCTTCCACACCATCATCCCGGCCTTCATGACCAAGGACGGCAAGCCCGTCATGGCCTTTGGCGTTATGGGGGGCGACTTTCAGCCCCAGGGCCATTCCCAGGTGGTGATGAATATGATAGATTTCGCCATGTCACCCCAACAGGCAACGGACCAGCCCCGCCTGGCCCACGGCGGCAGCAGCTCGCCCTGGGGTGGGAAATCGGTGGACGGCGGTCGCCTCGAATTCGAGCATGGTTTTAGCGATGCCGTGAAAGCCGAGCTGGAAGCCATGGGCCACAAATTAAAGCAGGGCGTAACTGCACACGGCGGATACCAGTCCGTATGGCGGAAAGACGATCCGTTGCGCTACTTTGGCGGGTCGGACCCACGTAAAGACGGTGCGGCGTTGGGGTATTAGCGGGAAGCACCCGCTTGCAATATGGGTTACACACAGTCGGTGTGCAACGGTAGGCAATCTGGCTTGGCCCAGACGACTGGACAGGAGCAGCGATGACTCCACCTATTTGTCATTCTCAGCTTGACTGGGAATCCCCCCGTGATAATGCTTAATCCATGTCGGGACTGAAGTTGTAGTACTTCAATCGAATGCGTTCGCTTTCCGAGGCAGAGCCTCGGTGTTTACATTTCCACGCAAAGGCCGTAGCACGGCAGGCAATAGGGAACGAGTTCCTTTTTAAAGTGCAATTACCCGCACACCAAACATATTTTCGCCCATGACAGTTTAACCCCTATTTCCATTCTTGCTATGATAGGGGGCCTCGAAGTAAATCAAGACACCTCTGGAAAGGGCTGTATCAATGGCAGGCAAACGTGGACCCAAACTGATTTCCGGTACGCAACTCAGCGCGGAGATCCGTGAAGAGCTCAAGGTCGAAATCGCTACACTCAAGAAAAAGAAGATTACGCCCGGCCTCGCCGTGGTGTTGGTGGGGAGTGACCCGGCTAGCGAAGTCTATGTGCGCAGCAAGCGGAAGACTTGCGCTGATTTGGGCATCAATTCCTACGCCCATGACTTGCCAGTGACCTGCACCGAACGTAAGCTGCTGGACCTCATCACGAAACTGAACGACGATAAAAAGGTGCATGGTATCCTGGTGCAGGTTCCCTTACCCAAGCATATAAATGAGCAGAAAATTCTGAACGCTATTGATCCTTACAAGGATGTGGATGGCTTCCACCCCATGAATGTGGGACGTTTGTTGAACGGCGAAGAATGCTTCGTGTCCTGTACCCCGGCGGGTTGCCAGGAAATGCTCATGCGCAGTGGCTATAATCCAGCGGGCAAGCACGTGGTCGTGCTGGGCCGTTCCAACATCGTGGGTAAACCCATTGCCGCGTTGTTGATGCAAAAAGGCATGGGGGGCGATGCTACCGTAACGGTGTGCCATTCCCGGACAAAGAACCTGTCGTCCATTACCAAACAGGCCGACATCCTCATTGCCGCTATCGGCATTCCAGAGTTTGTGAAGGCCCGCATGGTCAAAGACGGCGTGGTCGTTATTGATGTGGGCGTGAATCGCATCGAAGATAAGACCCGTAAATCAGGCACCCGCCTCGTAGGCGATGTAGACTTCAAAGGCGTGAGCAAAAAGGCGCGGGCCATTTCGCCTGTACCGGGCGGTGTAGGACCCATGACCATTACCATGCTCATGAAGAACACGGTCAAGGCAGTACGTCGCGCGAAGAAGTAGACACGGGGCATCACTGTTTTTCTCTTGTCATTCCTGCGGAGGCGGGCTATTGCCTGCCGTGCTACGGCCTCCGCATCAACATGCTTAGCTAAAAGTTGGTACTGAAGATGTAGCATTTTCGGTCGAATGCGACCGTTTTCCGGAGCAGAGCTCCGGGATATGCATTCCCAAGCAGAGCTTGGGAACGAGGGCAAGAAATAGAATTTCTTTTATGCCTCATCGACAAGGTTTTCTTTGATCCAGGCCTTGCACTGCCGGGGTGACATGCGTTGGGTAACGTGGAGGATACACGCAGCGTCGCGGACCTGTCCCGTCTCCCAGAGGTGGGCCATAAAGGCGAGCTTATCTGCATCGTCCAGTTTGTCCCAAAGGATACGGCGTTCCCTGACTTCTTCTGAAACAAAAAACCACTGCGCCAGAATGCGCTGACTTTGTTTAATTTTGGGATGTACCCAGTCCCAATGTACCCGGAGTGCGGAGGGGTCCAGCGCGAGTTGAACAGGATATTGCTCGATTGTTCGTTTTTTGAACATACCCGACTCCAGGCCCAGTCGACGTTCAGCTCGCAGGCAATCGCGAATACTTTGGGTGTCGGTATCTGTAAGGTGAAAATCCAGATACTGGTTCTGGTCCAGGTTCTTGCCCCGTTGTCCGGGGAAGCGCAGGTATTCATGGATGAGGCCAATGCCTGCAATTTCATTGTGCATGAAGTATAAAATTGTGGCGTGGGGGGTAGGCAGGTGACGATTTTGTGCAACGCGGATATTGAAGTAGATGCCTTCCCCGGTCACCTTGATGAGCCAGTTCTCCTTGCGCAGATTCTGAACAATGCTGCCTAGCAAGAGCAAAGCGAAGAAGGTGGTGATGACACCCATGGTGACCACCAACGGCCACGAGGTTTGGCCATGCTTGGGCATGGCCGTGAATGCCGTAATGCCGAGCATGATGATAACCACGCCAGCCAGACCACGCCATGCGCTATTGTTCCAGGTGGCTATAGGGTGGATGTGCTGGACATCTTCTGGAGTGTAGGTCTTCATGAAGTTTCTACTCTAAGCACTCTGCTTTTGTTGTACAACAAAAGAACCTATAAACCTTGTCATTCCCGTGCAGACGGGCTATTGCAAGCCGAGCTTCGGCCTCCGCGTCAACATGCTTAGCCCATGTCGGAACTGATTTCGTAGCATTATCAGTCAAATACGCTCGTTTTCCGGAGCAGAGCTCCGGGGTATGCATTCCCAAGCAGAGCTTGGGAACGAGTACATTTCTGAGGCCAACTCCCAGCCTGCGCATTTACAAGTAGACCATGATAAAGCCACAGGATGCGGCCCAGAGAACAACACAAAGACCCAGCGGCCAATCTTTTAGAAGTGCGCGACTGGGGTCGTCACCGCCCGTGTGATGGTGGATGGTGAAGATGTAACGGAATACGCCGTAGAGAACGAAGGGCAGGGTGAGATAGAGTTTGTCCGTGCCCAGACGCTCCACCACTTCCGGCGAGCAGGTGTAAATGGTGTAGGTGATAATGGCACCGCTTGCCATGATGAGGATGAGCTGGTCCAGGTAGTGGACGGTATATTGGAGGAGTACCTTGCGGTGGTCCTCGGCGTTTTCATCCAGGAGCGTCAATTCATGGCGTCGCTTGCACAAGGAAAGGAACGTCGCGAGAAAGAGCGTGCAGACCACCAGCCAGTTGGAGAAGAGTACGTCGATGGCGATAGCCCCGGCGAGGGCACGGGCTACGAAGCCTGTGGCGATGGCAAGCACGTCCACAATGATAATGTGCTTGAGTACGAGGGTATAGGCAATAGTGAGGGCCATGTAGAATAGGACGATGCCGAGGAACTCGACACGAATGCTATAGGCCAGGGTGAAGCCCCCCGCGAGCAGGGCGAGGAGGAGCACAATGGCGACAGGTACAGACATGGCACCACTGGCGAGGGGCCGTTTTTTCTTTTTCGGGTGGAGTTGGTCTTTCTTGCGGTCCATGATGTCATTGAGGAGATAGGTGGCACTGGCGACCATGGAGAATGCGAAGAAGGCCTGAACCACGATGCCAACCTGAGTCGGATCCAGAAACTGTTGCGAGAAGAGGAGTGCAGCAAAGAGGAGCAGGTTCTTGCTCCACTGATAAACACGCATCGCCTTGATGAGCACATATACTGGATTCTGTTTTAGTTCGCTCATTGTTGTCCTTTAAATATCCATTTTCTTGAACTGCCATTCCGGGATAGCGCGGATAATCATCATAATGAAACGCCAGGGCCAAAGCACATAAGCTTCATTCCGTTTTTCCTGGATGGCCTTGAACATGGCCTTGGCGGCTTGCTCCGGCGATGCTGTCAGGGCTTTGGGCAGGTCCATGCCATAGGTCATCTTCGTGTCCATGAACCCCGGTTTAATGGTGACCACATGGACATCGCGGCTGTGGAGACGGTTGCGCAGACCCGCCAGATAACAGGTCATCCCCGCCTTGGACGCGCCATAGATGTAGTTTTTCTTGCGACCCCGGTCACCCGCTACAGACGACAGCCCGGCTATCCAGCCAGAACGTCGCGTAGCGAAGAGTGCGGCGAAACGTTCGCAGATAGAAATGGTGCCTGTGAGGTTCGTATCAATCGTCCGTTGGGCCAACTCAAAGTTTTCTTCACTTTCAACCTGGTCGGCCATGTATCCGAAACACAGCACGACGCCCTCGGGCATACCGTCTAGCAGTTCCTGACATTCAGCAACAATGCCCTCATGGCTTGCATAGTCTGTGGCATCAAAGGCCAGCACTTTGGCATTGACCTCATGCCGTACTTTCAGGTCGGTAGCGAGCCGATTGCCCGCATCGATATTGCGTGTGCAAAGTATAAGATCATAGCCATCGGCCGCAAAGCAATCTGCCAGGGCCTCGGCCACAGTGGAGCTTGCCCCAAAGAGGACCACGCTTTTTCGGTTGGATGTTTCCATGTCGAGTTCCTTAGCTTGCTACGATGCCCAGACGACGGGCCATGGTTGAATTAAAACGCTGCTCCGGGTCTAGTGTCCCCAGGATTTCCTGGAACTGCCCTAATTGAGGATACATAGCGGCGATGGTTTCTGCGGTGGCGGCAACATCTTTGGCCAGATAGAGCTTACCGCCATGATCGAGGACAATGCGATCCAGCTCATGAAGAAAGGGGATGAGCCCTGTGCGGTTCGGGATGTCCAGCGTTAAGGTATAACCCTCGAAAGGGTGACTGAGCAAGCCCGGATTCGCCGCGCCCATGCCCTTGAGTACCGCGAGGAAAGAGGCGCGCCCGGTGACACTGAGGCGTTCCAGTAATTTTATGAGACCTGCGCCTTCGGACTTGGGGATGGTGGCCTGGTACTGGGCGAAGCCCGCTTTGCCATACATACGATTCCAGTTGTGGATGCCGTCCAGCGGATAGTAGTACGAATCATAATCCACACAAACCCCCGACTCATTTCGGTGCTTGGCGTTAAACAAAAAATTAAAGGCCTTTATGCTGAGGGGGTTCAGCATAAACTGGGGACAGTCTATGGGGATGGCTTTTGTGTGCTTGGGGGGTATATGAAAAGGCTTCGCCCGCTTGTCCGCAGGGAGAAAGTCTACTGGTGCATGCACCCCGCCCATAACCACAGAACGTCCCAGATTACCACCCCTGGCCAGGCAGTCTACCCAGGCCATGACGTATTGATACTTGCCTTCCATGGTAGTGACGCTATCCAGTGCAGCTTCCAGGTTTCGTGCCTTATAGTACTCCACCTGGATATAGGCTGATGCCACAGGTTGCAGTCGAATGCGTGCCCGAAGGATGATGCCTGTGAGGCCAATACCGCCCACGGTGGCCCAGAAAACTGCGCTGTTTTCCGTGGGGCTGCAATGGAGGGTGTTGCCCATGGGCGTAAGGAGTTCTAAGGATTCGACATGCTGCCCGAAAGTGCCGTCATGGTGGTGGTTCTTACCGTGTACATCATTGGCAATGGCACCGCCTACGGTTACGAATTTAGTGCCCGGTGTGACAGGTAGAAAAAAACCACGCGGCAGAAAGATATGGATGATTTCGGCCAAGCTCACGCCGGATTCACATTCCAGAATCCCGGTTTCCGGGTCAAAGGCGTGCATGGCATGGAGTCGCGTCATATCCACCACACCTGCGCCATCATTCACCGCAGCATCGCCATAACTACGCCCGAGTCCCCGGGGGATGAGGCTTCCGTCGGGCGCATCACGAAGTAACGGTGGCAGGTGCCATGGACGTTCGGGACGATATACGGCGCACGGCCCTCCGCCCATACGTCCCCAACCCGCCAGGGCTTCAATTTGTGCGTTTTCGTGCAAGAGTTGTGAATGCTCCACAAGGTCAGGTCCTACAACAGATTCGATACGCCAGTATACTCAAGTGGTTGCGGATCAGGGAAGTACGATGTCTGCACCCTCAAAGGCGCTATCCCTTTCCACATTAATTTGAATTTGTGCGTTTTCATTGATGCTCTCGGTTGAAGCCCCCGCCTGGAGTGCATAGCTGCCAGCGAGAAGGTCTGTAAAGTGATAATGCCCTTCCGCATCGGTCTCGGTGGTGAGGGGTTCCAGCAAGGAAGCGTCGGGTACAATGCATTCTACAGTGGCTTGTGCGATAGGACGTCCCTGGGCATTGCTTACCGAGCCGTGAATGCTGGCGCCTGCACGGTGATCAAGGGTGAAAGTGAGACCCTCAAGACCCGCAGTGGAAACCTGAACAGGACCAAAGCCCATACTGATGTCAGGGCCTTTCTCCGCCCAGATGCGGACCCTGATTTCCGGGTCGATGTTTTTCAGGACAAAGAGGCCATCGCCATCACTGCGTGTGCTTCCATGGGCCTCCCGGTTTGCGCTCAGGCTGAGGCGGACACTGGCATTGGAGACCGGGTGCCCTTGTGCGTTTACGACGATGCCCTGGATTTTAGTGCCGGTACCCACGTGGAAGTCGGGTCCATTGACTTGCTTCCCGGCCTGTGCCGCGATTTTCACAGCGGTGGGGGCCTGAAGAATATAAGCTGTCGGCGCATGGGCTTCAATGATATAGCTGCCTTCAGCCAGACCCGTGATGCGGTAATAACCCGCCAGGTCACTCTTTGCACTGCGGGTTGCGCTTTGGCCTTCCCCGACAGGGGTAGCAACGACTTCGATTTCATTTACACCGTTGCGTCCTTTACGATCGAGGATGCGGCCCCGGACCTGACCAGCACGTACCACCGTAAGTTCCAGCTCGGGTACCGTTTCACCAGCTATGATTTCAACCTGCGCGGTGCCACTGTCCAGCGTGTAGGTGTCTGAGTTGATAGAGAGGGTGTAGGAACCGGGTCGTAAAGTTTCGAAGCGAAAGGTGCCCCCCATTGCGCTGATTTGCCTTGTGCGTTCCAGGCCATAGTTATTCTCGATGAGTTCAATACGTGCATTATTGATGTAGCGTTCCGTTGTAGCGTTGTAGAGTGTACCTTCCAGTGATTTTCCGACGTTAAGTGCGACCTGGAAGTGGGACGTGTTTTCTTCGGGTTGCGCCAGGGCAGGAGCAAAATTTTTTGCTACAACGAGGAAGGACCAAGGGTCTTCATTCAGAAAGGGGAATCCGAAGTTTCCTTCGTGATCACTATGGGCAGGGAGATACAGATAAGGTGATTCAACCGCAGGGGTAGGCGATTCGTGAACCGGATAAATGCGTGCGTTGGGGATGGCCTTTCCGTTACTGTCCGTGACACGTCCCTGGACCTGCCGGGACGGGCCGAGGTGGAGGGCCACATCCCCTGCTGCGCCCTGGGAACGAAGTTGTACAAGCTGAACAGCATGATGGGTCTGGTCAGTTGCAAAGACGAGTAACTGCCCTTCAGGCAGCGTGTCGAACTGAAAGGTGCCATCCTCTTCGGCGATGGTGTGCCAACGGTTGGCCTTTGCGGTGGGATGGAGAAGCTTGTCCCTGGACGGCGGACTGCTAACCAGGACTTCGGCCCCGGCAGCGGGTGCACCTGCTGCGGTCAGGACGACCCCGCGAATAATTTCCTCGCCCTGGACCGGATTCAGGTCACCGGAATGGGTTTGGGCGGTCGTGGTTTCCAATGCGCTGGTTCTACCGAGATTACCCAGCGTGAAGGTGTTTTCTTCTATCGAGCCAAGGGTTTTCCCGACCTGGGGCAGGGGCTCCGGCTGCTGTTTTCGATAGGCGATGTAGGCGATATTCAGCAGGATTATCATGAGACAAAAAGCAATGAGTCCATTGCGCATGGTGCAGGTCCTTTACGCTATTGGGGTGTGTCAATGTAGCTCCACAGATGGAAGTCATCATAGCATTTCATGTGCCGGAGTCAAAGTGCCGGTTTGGTGGTGGCGGGATGCGCTGAATGTTCATTGAAACCGGGGTTTGACAGGTATCCCCTATAGTCGACTACCATAGGGGGTCGATGACGAGCGAATTATAAACACTGGGACGATGCAGCGTATCGTGGCAGGGGATGGAGATCGTAATGGAATATCTTGGAATTAATATTGCGGACTGGGTAGCCATTGGTATTTATCTGGTGGGCATCACGATTATAGGGGTGTGGACCGTCAGCAAGGTAAAGGACACGGCCGACTTCTTTATGGGCGGTCGCACCCAGAACAAGTGGTTCATGATGTTCTTCGCTTTCGGCGCAGGGACCAGCGGTAATGATGCGGTGGGTGTATCGGCGAAGACGTATACCAGCGGCATGTCCGGCATCTGGTACCAATGGCTCTGGCTCTTCTGTACCCCCTTTTACTGGCTTATCGCGCCGGTAATGCGTCGTATGCGATGCATCACTACGGGTGATTATTTTGACCAACGCTATAGTGGCAGTGTGGAAGCGTTGTATGCGTTGGTCGGGGTGTCCAGCCTGACCTTTATGATGGGGGGCTTGCTCCGTGGTGGTAGCGTCATAATAGATGCGGTATCGAGCGGGGCCATTACGCCGACCTATTCCATTGCGGGGATGACCGTATTGTTTCTGATTTATGGTCTTGCAGGTGGATTGACTGCTGCGATTATTACGGACTTTATCCAGGGGATTTTAACTGTTGTTTTGTCCTTTATGTTGCTACCTGTTGCGTTAGGTGCGGTGGGCGGTATGTCGGGTCTTCGGGAAACGATTGCCGACGAATCCATGTTTACCATCGTATCGCCGGGTGAAATCAACGGCTTTTACATTTTCATGCTTTGCGCCAGTGCTTTGATCGGTATTGTGACGCAGCCCCATATCATGGGGGTCTGCGCTGCGGGTAAGACTGAGTATGATGGGCGCTTCGGTTTTGCAATGGGTAATTTACTCAAACGCTTTTGCACTGTAGCCTGGATGGTGGTGGGGCTCTGTGGTCTGGCAATGTGCATTTCCAATCCGGATATAAACCTTGACGATGTAAACCCGAACGAAGTCTATGGCATGGTAGCCAAAGAATTGCTGCCCACGATATCCGTCGGCTTGATCGGCGTATTTCTCGCAGCCTTACTCGCTTCCATTATGTCATCCTGTGATGCCTTCATGGTTTCTTGCTCCGGCCTTTTCACACAGAATTTTTACAGGCGGCATTTGGTGCAGGACCGCGATGAAAAGCACTATGTGCTGGTCGGCCGTGTGGCTGCTTTCATTATCGTTTCAGCCGGGATGACCATCGCCTATCTCATTGAAGATGTACCTACCTTCCTAGAATGGTTTTTCAAAATCCAGGCCCTCATGGGGGCAGCTTTCTGGTTGGGGCTTTTCTGGCGTCGGACGACTGTTGCAGGTGTCTGGGCGGGAACGCTGGCCGCACTGTTGGCTATGTACCTGACCGCCTGGCCCGCATATCAGCCCTGGTATGTTGAAAATTTTCCGGAAAGTATGATTTGGGACAACGCCCTGCGTACGTCGTGGAGCATATTCTTCTACCTGACTACAGCTTTTGGTGTAACGGCATTGGTCAGTCTTTTTACGCCCCGGGTGTCTTCTGAAAAACTGGACCGCCTCTACGATTGTATCCGTACGCCGGTGAAGTCTGACGAACCCCATATGCAGGTGGCCTTTACTCTCCCTGATGGCGTGGTGGCCGCACAGCCCAGAAAATTGATAAACCACCCTGATTTGGAGATTTATGTTCCAACCCGGCAGAGCATAACAGGCTTCGCCCTGCTGTGGGTCTGTGTGGGCGGATTGATTTATTTTGTATATTGGCTGGCGGGTGTGGGCGCGTAAGGGGCCACAGGAACATTGCAACAAACAGGATAGTGGGCTATGCTTCATGAATGAGGCAAAACCCCGGGAGGATTGGCAGATGGTACATTCAGGTGATGAACGGCGGCGGTATCCGCGCAGTAAGCGTGGAATATCGCTTGTAAATGATGATTCAGGGCCAGGGGTACTGAATCATATTGACAATATCAGTGCCAACGGCGTGCTGTGCCACACGGTAAAGCCCATTGCACTCATGACGCGTATGCGTATTGTACTGGAACTTCCCGCGGGCTACGACAATGACCGTATTGATGTGGAAGGGATAGTGGTGCGTTGCGATGCGGATGAAAGTGGCGATGACCACTTCAAGGTGGCCATACTTTTTAATCGGCTTGGCGATGAAGACCACGAGGCTATCTGCAATTATGTGGAACACGATCTCTCCCAGACCCAAATCAGCGAGTAAGCGGGCATCGTGACCCGGGCCGGGCGACAGGATATACAACGATTGGACCGGGGGCTGCTGTACCTTTGTGCAGCGGTCCTCGGCCTTTTTATTTTGTACCCCACCGTGCGTCTCTGTGTACAGGCGTTTCAGCTCTGGAATTACGATGCCCTGACCCGGGGCGATGGGTTGCAGTCCATCATCAATACCCTTGTTCTTTGTTTTGCGTCGGTGTTGGGTGCCGCCATCTTTGGCACCCTGCTGGCCTGGGGCGTGAGTCGCTACACCTTTCCAGGGCGTAATGCCCTCGCTGCACTGGCCTACCTGCCCTTTGCCTTGCCGCCGTTGGTGGGCGTGTTAAGTTTCTATTATCTCATCGGTCGTGATGGTGTGATTACACGACTCCTCGAAACCCTGCCGGGGGTGGAGGATGCCGCGCTCAACGGTTTCGGTGCTATCCTGCTGATACACGTATATTCCTTCTACGTTTTTTTCTACGCTATGGTGGGGGCAGCGATTGAGGGCATGGACCGCGCACAGATTGAGGCGGCCCGTAGTCTGGGTGCCGGACGTATGCGTGTCTTCTGGAAAGTGGCCCTGCCCCAACTGCGTCCGGCCCTGCTCGGTGCTTCGTTACTCACCTTCATGTCTTCCGGTGCGTCCTTCAGTGCGCCCTATTACTTTGGTCGCGGCTTTCCCGTACTCAGCGTGCAAATCTTCAACGAGCGGAGCCAGTCCCATCATGATGCAGCCCTCACCCTGACCATTGTCCTGGCTGCGTTGTCCCTGTTGGGCATACTGCTTTTTCGCAGTCGTCAGCGCAGCACAGGGGGCGGCTCCAAGGGGGTGCGATCACCCATACGCAGTGCTGCCGGACGGACCTTTGCCAGTATCCTGGCCTGGTCGTGCATGGGACTTCTCCTCCTGCCTCACCTGAGCATTATCTATTTCTCTTTTGTAGATCACCATGCCTGGTACAACGAGATCCTGCCCACGGCCTTTACCACAGGAAACTACAGTGCTATTTTTTCCAATGCCAATTCCTTTGCGCCCATCCGCAACAGTCTCTGGATGAGCCTGGTGGCGGCCTTCTTCACGGTGCTCATCGGCGTACCCGCAGCCTACCTCATCGGCCGTCGTCGCAGGGGCGGTGTGTGGATTAACGCGCTGGTCATGATTCCCTGGGCCTTGCCCGGCACTGTGATCGCTATCAACCTGATTGTGGCCTTCAATGACCCCTGGATGCCGGGGAGCATCATCATACTCTGGTTACCCATGGCCTACTTTGTACGCAGTATCCCCATGCTCACCCGCATGGCCGCTGCGACTATTGAACCCTTTGACGGGCAATTGCTGGAAGCCGGGCAGAGTCTGGGGGCTTCGCGGGGCTATTGCTTCCGCCATATTGTGCTGCCCCTCATCGCACCTGCGCTGGCCGCTGCCACGGCCCTCGTATTCGCCACCAGCCTGGGCGAGTTTGTTGCCTCCATCCTGCTCTATCAGCCGGGGAACAAACCAATCGCAGTAGAGATAAACAGTATTTTCCGCAGCTCTGTGGGTGCGGCCTTTGCCTACAGCGTATTGCTCATGATGCTGGTCGCGGGGAGCTTTGCCCTGTCCCGCCGTTTCAGCCCCCGAATCCTGGGGTAGGTCCAATTCTTTCTACCCTGCACCTATTGCATTAAAACCGTGGAAATGCTAGGCTTATCTGTCATGATGCAGTAGTCCAAATGATGTTTGAGGGGTCTTATGTACGAAGCCTATTACAGGCTCACAGAGAAGCCGTTTAACCTTACGCCTGATCCGAAGTTTCTCTATTTGAGTGACAAGCATAAGGAGGCCTTCGCGCACCTCCTCTTCGGGATTAAGAACCGGAGCGGTTTCGTTATGGTGACGGGGGAAATCGGTACCGGGAAGACGACCATCTGCCGGAATCTGCTGAACCAGTTGGAAGACGACACGGAACTGGCCTTTATCTTCAATCCGGCGCTGAATCCCGTGGAGTTAATGCGCAAGATTAACCATGAATTCGGTATTGATGCGAGTTACGATAATACCCTAGACCTTTCCGAAGTCCTGAATGCCTATCTCCTGTCAGCGACTGCGGCGGGAAAAAACTGTGTCCTGGTCATTGACGAGGCCCAGAACCTGTCCCCGTCCGTGCTGGAGCAGATACGCCTCCTCTCCAACCTGGAGACAGAAAAGGAAAAGCTGCTTCAGATTATCCTCATCGGCCAGCCTGAGTTGTCCGAGAAGCTGGACCTCTACGAACTGCGTCAACTGAATCAGCGTATAACGGCGCGGTACCACCTTCGTGCCTTGAACGCTTTGGAGACCCGCCAATACATCGCCTATCGTATCCATGTGGCCGGGGGCCGCAAGTACCTGAACTTCACCAAAGGTGCAAGTCAGATGGTCTTTAAAAAATCCAAAGGCACCCCACGCGTCATCAATGCCATCTGTGACCGTGCCTTGCTCATTGGCTATACCATGGAAGTACCCGTCATCACCCCGGCTATTGTGAAGCGCGCTGCCCACGAAGTGAAGGGTGGTCGTGTAACCAAGCGCAGGGCCGTACAGAATACAAACCAGTCCTCCCTCATTCCACGATCTCTGGTCTATGCAATGGTCGTCGTCCCTATCCTTATTGCGCTCCTCTATTGGTACAGACCGGAGCGCACAGGTATCCAGCAGGTAGAGACGCCGCTATTAGGCCAGTCTGCGCCGGGCGAGACCAAGACCCCCGATGCAAGCCCGGAGAAGAACCCGTCTGATGTGGCCACTATAATGGATTCCCTGTCGGTGGAAAAGGTGGATGCGTCCATTGTGCCTGTAGCGGAAAAAGCATCGTCCATCGCTAAAGCAGCCACAGAGAATAGCAACGACCCTGCGAAAGATGCAGCACCATCGGAAATAATACAAGACAGTACGCCTTCATCAGAAGGTGCGACCCAGGATACCTGGCAGGCTGCTCTTTGGGCTGCCGACGGGAACGCCACTCGCGAACAAGCAGTGAAGTCCTTGTTGCATCGCTGGGGTAAAAGCCTGGAAGGGACTGTGCCGGAAGAGGATAGTCTTGAAGCGTGGCAACCCTTTGCAAAGACCCACGGTCTGTCTGCGGATGTACTCGCGCCAGCCCTGGACCAGCTTCTGGCCATAGGACTCCCTGCACTGCTTCGCCTGGCAGACGGTGACAAGATTCGCTGGTGTGCCTTACAGGGCGTGGAAGAGGGGAAACTCATACTGAATACGACCTCGGAAGAACCCATTACCGTAGCCCGTCACGAACTTTCCGCTCTATACAACGACAGCGTCATGGTCCTCTGGAAAGATAGCAGCCCGGGTGCCTCCGCGCTTTTACCAGGCCGGAAGGGTGGTGATGTTCGTGCACTTAAAGAACGCCTTCGCGCATTAAAAAAGATTAAGCCCGGCAACACCACGGATGTATATGATGCTGAAGTGGCCTCTGCAGTAGCCAAACTCCAGGCGGAAACCGGCTTGTGGGTGGATGGTATGGCAGGTCGTCAGGTACGCATGGTGTTATCCAGCTGGCTGGGCGACGATGCCGTTCCAGGCTTGTCACCCCGTGAGACGGTACAGGTCGTTTCAGAACTTGCACAGCCCATGGCGACCCAACAGGCCGCCAATGTACCCGCACCCGAGGTAGTGCCCCCGGCAGAACCTGCCCCCATCGTGGAGGCGACACCGCCTGTAGCAGAACCCGACGCGCCTGAAGTGGCCCCGGCACAAGAAGCACCCCCTGAAAGCACAGGCTCCATTCCGACAGAACAGCCTGTCGCGCCCAGAGGTGTGGCCAGACCCAACGTGCCAGCAGATACAGAAGAACAGGTACAGGTCAAGGAGTTGGACAAGCCCAAGACGGGGACGGTATCGGTTGAAGAAGATTCAGGATTACATGCAACTACAGCACCCGCACAGAGTGGTACGCCATTGGTTCCGGGTTCTCCATCCGGGGGGCAGGAATAGCACCATGGTTAATTTAGACCGAACAACGATTGAGTTCAGGGGAGCGCGTAAATGAGTTCCATTCTTGATGCGCTGAAAAAGCTCGAAGAGGAAAAAGCCAGCCAGAACACCCAGGCCATTGGACCCGGTGAGATGGATCTGTTGCGTGCGCCCACGCAGCATGGTGGTCCGCCCAAGGCCCGCGCTATGATGATGCCTGTGCTCGCTACATTAGTGACCATAATGTTTTTTCTGGTTTTCGCATTGATTTATGTTCTATATCAAGGCAAGGGTGAAGCCCCCCGACAACAGATTGCGACCTTGCCTGCAGAAGCGATCACGCCCCCTGTTGTATCGACACCCCCACCCGAAAAAGTGCCTGCATCCACAGAAGCGACCACCCCCCCTGTCATGACGGAAACACCTGTAGAAAAACCCGTGGCTGCTGTAGTCCCCGTGGTAATAGAGACACCGCCCGAGCCACTGGTAGTGGCCAAAGCTGACCCTGTACCCGCAGTAGCAACGCCCCTTGCTGAAACGGTCAAATCGACTACCGGGATTTCCACGGAACAACCAGTTTATACTCGCCCTACACCACCCAGGCCTGAACCGATCACAGAGAAACCAGCGCCAAAACCACGTCAGCTTGCGCTGCCTGAAGATTTGAGTACTTTACCGTTAATGAACCATGCCGACCGTGATCGCATGGGCCTGGACGAGCTGCGTATTAATCTCCTGCGTCCTCCCGGAGCGCGTCGCCCGGTCGGGCTGGCCATTCTCAATCTGGACAAGGTATATGTGGGGGATAAGATTCCGGGCACAACAGCACGCTTGGTTGGGGTGCTCATAGACGGGATTGCTGTGGAGTCCACTACCAGCGGTGCCCAGTATTTTATAGAGCACTAA
>CALAXS010000635.1 GCA_937895305.1 uncultured bacterium | reverse complement strand
GGGGATGGAGGGCGAATACGACAGGTATTGACCAATCTTATATCGAATGCCATTAAATTCACCCAGGAAGGCTATGTTGTCTTGAATGTCGGCTCAACGGAGCACAGCAAGAATATAGCGAAGATAATATTTTCCGTTTCCGATACTGGTTGTGGCATTCCTTCGGACCGCTTGATGAGTATTTTCGGGCAGTATGCACAGGCAGACAATAGTGTTTCTGATATGTATGGAGGCACGGGCCTGGGCCTGACTATTTGTCGACAGTTGGTGGAGCTTATGGGTGGCACTATGGGTGTGCAGAGTCAAATTGATATTGGTTCGCGGTTCCGGTTTACCTTGCCCCTCCCCCTGATCGAGGCTCGCCAAAAAAGCGGATCCACCTTATTGACGTTCCAGAAAATGCGTACCTTGATTGTGGACCGCAGTCCGGCCCATGGCCGGATAATGCGCGAGTTATGTGTAGAGTGGCAGATGCGGGTGAAGGTCGTGGATAGTATTGAAAAAGCGACGGGGTATCTTGAACAGGCATTAAAAATGGACAAGCCGATTTCTATCTGTTTTATTGATGAGACTTTTATGGATCTTCATGGGGAAGCGCTGAAGCCTTTAATTGCGGAGTCCCCCGGATTATTCTTGCGTTTGAGTAACACCCAGAATCGATTTGATACCATAGGTGCATTATCACAAGGGTTTGAGGGTATCCTTACCCGACCCGTCCGCAGGAGTGAGTTCCGCCAGAACCTGTTACATTTGTGGGCGATCCACTCAGGAATTGAAATGGCTAGCCTTGCGCAAGAGGAAGTGGTACTCCATCGCGAGGCGCGACCATTTGATGGCAGTCGAATTTTACTTGCTGAGGATAATCTGGTAAACCAGCAGTTGGCGCAAGAATTGTTGCAGGGCTTGGGCTGCACGGTGTCCCTGGTAGACAACGGACAGGCTGCACTGGATGCGTTGGCAGGGGACCTCCATTTTGATGTAATTTTCCTGGATTGCCAGATGCCTGTACTGGATGGCTTTACAACTGCCGCAGAGATTCGACGCGGGACCAATGGACACAGTGAAACACCAATTATCGCGCTGACAGCCCATGCCCTACAGGGCACGAAGGATCGGTGTCTTGCGGTGGGGATGAATGATTATTTATGCAAGCCCCTGGATCCCACACGACTACGTGACACTTTGGGACGGTGGTTACTCCATAGCGAGGCCCTGCAGGCCGATAGTGACGGGGGTATTGAGGATGAAGCAGCAGAAATATTGGTGTTGGATATGGAGCAGGCCATGTGGGTGACCGGGGGTAAGACAGGCATGTTTGAGCGTATAGCACAGGTCTTCCTGAATCATATTCCATTGCGATTGGTGGAGTTGAAGTCTGCGGTGGAGTCCGCAGATTACGGGGAAGCAGCACGCTTGTCCCATTCCATCAAAGGGGCTTCTGCTTCAGTAGGCGGCGTACAGCTTCAGGCGGCATCGGATGCCATGGAGGCTGCATGCCGGACTTCCTCTGAGGAAGTAATCGTTCATGCCTATCATGAGGTTAAGGATGCACATGATGCATTGGTGGCCTCTCTTGAAAATCTTCTCAAGGGGGCCGAACTACAGGAGGCATCCCGTATGGATTCAGCAGAAGAGCAGACAACTTGACATAGTCCTGCCCTCCCACTACTCTTCTGACTTGATTTTATTGTTTAACGCGGGGTCTGCTCATGGGTGTCCTATCCGGGTACAAAATACTTAACCTGTCAACAAATCTGCCAGGGCCATTTGCCGCTGCACGGTTGCGTGACTATGGTGCCGAGGTAGTGAAAGTTGAGCCACCGGGTGGGGATGCCATGCAGCATTTGGGTGCGGGATGGTATGAGAAGCTGGTGGCGAATATGGCAGTATGTGCACTGGATTTAAAAACGGAGTCGGGAATAGCGGAAGTCCACCAGTTATTGTGTGATACGGATTTGTTATTAACGGCTAGTCGACCTGCTGCGCTGGCACGACTGGGCCTGGACTGGGACACGTTACATATAGCGTATCCCCACTTGTGCCAGGTAGCAATTGTGGGCTATCCGCCACCGGATGAAAACAAGGCAGGACATGATCTGACCTATCAGGCGGCGTATGGCACATTGGATCCACCGGCCATGCCACGTGTATTGGTAGCGGATTTGGCAGGGGCTGAACGTGCTGTAAGTGAAGCAATGGCGCTGCTCTTTGCGCGGGAGCGCAGTGGTGACGCTGGCTTTTCCTATGTAGCACTGTCGGAGGCTGGTCGGGATTTCGGGGATTGTATACGCTATGATGTGACGGTACCGGGGGGGATTCTGGGTGGTGGCTTGCCGAATTACCGTATTTATGAAACCAGGGCTGGTTATTTGGCGGTAGCGGCACTGGAGCGTCACTTTTTTGTTCGACTCATGGCAGCGTTGTCCCTGGAGGAGGAGGAGACGGGTGCATTGGAAGCGAAGTTTATGGAGCGAAGTGCTAATGAGTGGGAAGACTGGGGCAGGGAACAGGATCTCCCCCTGGAAGCGATACATTAATTTTTCATTACAATAAAGAAGGAGCATGGACATGGACATACAGGATAAGGTCTTTATCATCACGGGGGGCGGTTCTGGTCTGGGTGAAGGCACCGCGCGGGTATTTGTAGCCCAAGGTGCAAAGGTCATTTTAGCAGACACCAATCTTGAAGGTGCAACCGCTGTGGCCGAATCCCTAGGCGATGCTGCAATAGCGTGTGAATGTAATGTAACGGACGAAGCCAGTGTGGAAGCTGCGGTTGAGCTAGCCTATTCCAGCTTTGGGAATCTGCATGGTGCCGTGAATTGTGCCGGTGTGGGATCGGCAATGAAGGTTGGAAACAAATTTGGTCCACACCCCCTGGACCTGTTCAAGTTGGTGGTGGATATTAATCTGGTTGGAACTTTTAATGTGATTCGCCTGTGTGCAGCGCGCATGACAGCGGCCGAAATGGATGAAGGTGCGGAGCGTGGTGTATTTATTAATACGGCATCGGTAGCAGCCTTTGATGGTCAGATCGGGCAAGCAGCCTATTCCGCATCGAAGGCGGGTGTGGTAGGTATGACCTTACCCATAGCCCGTGAAATGGCACGCTTTGGAATACGTGTCATGACCATTGCGCCGGGATTGTTTGACACCCCCATGTTGGCAGCATTACCCGAGGAGGCCAAGGCATCGCTGGCAAAACAGGTCCCCTATCCCCCACGTTTTGGTACACCTGCCGAGTTCGGGGAGATGTCAAAGCATATCGTGGAAAACAGTATGTTGAATGGGGAATGCATTCGTCTTGATGGTGCTATCCGCATGCAACCGCGGTGATTCATTGACGGTCTTTTCTTTTCTCCTGTGACCAAGGTACACTGTCGCCAATATTAAATCTTGGCTGGGAGATCGTTGTCATCGTGTTATTTCGTATTGTATCCATAATTTCTGTTGTGCTTTCCCTTTCGTTTCCAGCCCGCTCTGCGGAAAC
>CALAXS010000634.1 GCA_937895305.1 uncultured bacterium | reverse complement strand
GAGACCCCTGCTTTCGCAGGAGTGACAGGAAGGGGCGATGACTGTATTACTTCTTCTCCTCATCCAAATCCACGCCCAGTAACTTCAGGTTGCGATCATTGGCACGATAAACGAAGTCGAAGATATCCCCAACAATGGGGATGGCCCCGCCGAGAGCGTCGATAATGATATTGGCAATCATCTCGAAGAGGACAGATGTAGGTTCTTTAATGCGCCAGGCTTCGACGACAACATACGCGGATATGAATGCCGTAATGATGTCGCCCCCTACAGGGATGAGGCCGATGACGGGGTCCAGGCCTACATACTGTTTCGTGCCGGGGATGCGGATACCACGGTCCATGACCCGTACAAGGGTGGTGACCCGCTTGATGGTTTTCGCGCGTTTCGCTTCGAGGGCTTTGTCTTTCATAGTAAATACTGTAGCATGGAGCCTTGTGTTGGTAAAACCACTTTTTAATGGGCGAGATTTCAATAAGGAATTGTCATGGGAATCGAGATACGACCCGCAACACCAGACGACGCTGCGGTGTGTGCGCCACTGATGTATTACTCCGGGCCAGAGGTCTTCAATTTTTTTGTGGGGAGTAAAGACGCTACAGACAGCTATACGTTTCTGGAGCTTGCTTTTCGGGAAAATGCCGGGGAATTCGGTTATGCCCATCACCTCGTAGCGGAGCTTGAGGGTCAGGTAGTGGGGGTCGCCATTGGCTTTGGCAAGGCAGAGGTCTCCGAATTCAACAAGGTCATGATAAAATTTTTATTCCGCTATTTCGGGATACTGGGCGGTATCGGTGCATGCTTTCGGGGCATGATGATTGAGCTCAGCATCAAGGGCCCCGGCGCCGGGGAGTACGTGGTTGCCCATATCGGCGTCAACCCGGAATGTCGTGGTCAAGGTGTAGGATCCCGATTACTGGAGGCCTTGTATGCGCAAGGGCGGGAGCGGGGGCTGAAAAATGCAGTATTGGATGTGGCAGGAACCAATCCACGTGCCCAGGCACTCTATGAGCGCGAAGGCTTTGTGGTGACCCATACGGTAAAGGGTGGGCGCAGCAGTGCCCACGGGGGCATTGTGAGTCATTACCGCATGGCAAAGCCCTTATCCTAATCCCCGGATTTTGATTTCACATTGAATTGTGGAAGTGCTAGTATGAGGATTCGTGATGGTGCTTGGTTGAGTCGATATTCATCGGGAGTATATAGATGAAAAAGAAAGAGGAAGAGGCCCTGCTATTGTTGCTGGCGCAGGCGGTGGATGCGCGTGAAGGCATTGACCCGCGTAGTGGCGCGCGGTTACAGGACCATGCACTGCGTTTTGCAGAAGCACTCGGTCTGGCCAAAGAGGCGAAAGCAGCACTGGCCCTGGGGGCGTTATTACATGATATTGGCAAGATAGCTATTTCCAACGAAGTCTTGCTGAAGAAGAGTGTGCTGGATTATGATGACTGGATGACCCTGCAATCCCACCCCACACTGGGCGCGGAATTGCTGGAGGAGCGGGGACTCTATACAGAAGCAGTCGACATTGTACGCTATCACCATGAATGCTTTGACGGCACCGGGTACCCCAATAAAATTGAAGGAGATGAAATCCCTTTGCTGGCTCGTGTAGTCAAACTGTTGGACGTGTATTGTTCCATGACCAGTCCCCGTCATTACCGAACGGGCCATGCGAGCCATGTAGAAGCCGTGGAATACCTGCAAAGTGAGCGGGGCAAGCATTATGACCCGGCGCTGGTAGATGCCTTTATCGAGCATAAAATAGGTCGGGAACTGATATAATTGAAGGAAGTGAACGGAAAATTGTCATATTTTCCTGTAAATAAGGAGTATTTGGTTATGCGTGTTGGAATCGTTTGGGCCTTGGCCTGTGTATTGGTTGTAGGAATGGCTCTGCCGGGTTTTGCCGCGGAAGGCGACAAGAAGATAGTCTTCGTAGCAGGAACACCCAGTCATGCGCCGGGCGACCACGAGCATCGAGCCGGGTGCATGCTGCTGGCGAAAAAGCTGGAAGAAACCATCGACGGCCTCACAACAGAAGTAACCCATTATGGCTGGCCGAAAGATGAAAGCATCTTCGAGGGTGCGGACACCGTGGTCCTCTATTGCGATGGCGGTGCCGGGCACATGGCCAATCCACATCATGAAAAAGTGAAGAGCATGATGGACGCGGGAGTGGGCCTGGTCTGTCTCCACTATGCCGTAGAGTTCCCCAAAGGTAAAACCGGCGACCGCTTTATACAATTGCTGGGCGGCTATTTCGAGCCACACTGGTCCGTGAACCCCCACTGGGTAGCAGACTTCAAAGAATACCCCGATCACCCCATCACCAAAGGGGTCGCACCATTTCGCATCAACGACGAATGGTATTTCAATATGCGCTTCATGCCAGACATGAAAGGCGTTACCCCTATCCTGTCTGCAGTACCGCCAGCATCGACCATGAATCGTGACGATGGTCCCCATAGCGGGAACCCCGCTGTACGCAAGATGGTAGAAGCGGGTGAGCCCCAGCATGTGGCATGGGCCTACGAACGTCCCGAAGGCGGACGCAGCTTTGGCTTTACCGGCGGTCACTATCACAAGACATGGTTAGACAATAACGCACGGAAACTGGTCCTGAATGCCATCCTCTGGGCCGCCAACATGGAAGTGCCGGATGATGGGGTCAATTCCACGACACCGTCCAAGGAAGAGATGAAAGCGAACCTGGACAAGAAAGGCCGCTAGCCCCTCCCCCGATGAAAAAATGAATTACGCCCTGACCGTTAGTATGAGTCAGGGCGTTTTTTTTCTACCTTAGACCCGGTCCTTAAACTTCGTATAACCCAACGCTACCCCAATCGATACGATACCCAGACCAATGTACGCCAATATCCGGAAGACCCCTTCCAGACGCGTCGCATCCACCACCACCACATGGACCAGCGCCATACCCAGGATCACCAACGCTGCATAACGATACCACGCCTGCCGCGTCACCGCGCCCACACCGAACAACAAAATCGAACCCACTGCCCAGTTTAACGTGAGTGTCTTCGCAAGCCCGGGAATGCTATAGCCCAACACCAACAGCAACACACCCACCACAGCCCCAACCACCGCATCCATACGCAAGTAGCCCCATTTCTCCGCCTTGCGCAACGTGTAATACCGTTCCGCAGCAATCCAGACCAGCACCTGCGCCGTGTACGCCCCTACCATGGGATACACCGCAAGATTACCACCCAGCGATTCCATGACCAATTCAACACCGCTACCCACCACCACCAACACACCCAGGGTCTTGTGAGCGATTAATCGGCCCACGCTGCCATAGACAAGCAAAGCAGCACCAAGGATAGTCCACGCCGCCCAAAGCCAATCATCCGGCAAGCGTTCTGCGAGATACAGGTAACTCACTAACGTGAGTGGTGCAGCCAATGCATTCCGCCACAAATCCACCGGAATTTTAAAGAAATGAGGGTACCGTTCAAAGACAATACAAAGTAGAATCGTCGCCCAAACCAAATGATGATCACGGCTACTATCCAGGGTATAAAAGACCATTTCACTGGACAGGGCCAGACTGACGAGCCCGACCATGACCAAACTCAAACCTGCCATGGCATGACGATGCAACCACCGTGCGCAAATCGCCATCACCGTTGCCCCCACCAAGACAAGCATGTATTCAGTATTCGTATCCCAGCCCGTATCCAAAACAACCCACAAATAGCTTGCTGCCATCACACAGTATAGTAATGGTGCAACGACCATGTTCTGATGAAATTGTAGTCCCTTGAAACGACGGAGGTAACGCCCTTCACTACCCAAGGCAACGATTGCCAACATGACGACCAAATAACCATTCACATGATCGCTCCAGTCATTGCTATGCGTGGCGAAACACCCATACCCCACCATGCCCAACGCCACAGCACCAATCGCATACGACCCCGTCACCAAGGCATACACCGTCATGATAGTAGCAACGGCAATCGCGGTAACGACCTGCCATTCCGTCACCACAAAATAATCCACCAACGTAACCGCCACACCCAACCCGGCAATGCTATACAGCAACACCGCACTACTCCACCGCACTTCACGCTCACCCACCATGAAACGCAGCTGCGGCCAACGCTGCGGCCACTGCGTACCCGTGATACGCGCAAGTTCGATGAGCGCAAGGATCAATACACTGCTAAACGGCAAGATGCTTTTTAAGTCAAGACCGAGTGAATACGCATCCCCGGGCGCAGCACCATAATAGTCACCTATAAACCACGCACACCCCGTCAGCCCCGCAACCATGGCTGCACCGGTGAAGGAACGCATTCGTAGCAACACACCCGGCACACTCACCACCAACGCACCCACCACCAGGAAAGGCCAGCCCTGCGCCACACACTGCCACACCCCGGCCGTCCACAGCCCCATACCCGCGAAGGCATAACTATACGGCCAAAGTTGATAGCCCAGGAATCGTTGTTGCCCGGCGCGTGGTGTGACCTGCACCAACCCTAACTGCCACAGCAGGTTCTGCAATACATCCCCAACAGGCAAAGTCTTCGGTGTCGAAGCGGTCCAATTCGTTTTCGCATATATACCCGCCGCCACCAACAGGGCGCTACCTATCATGGCAAACTGAATGAACAGATACCGCTGCTCAACAAAAGCCGACGGCATCTTCAAATCATGGAAATACCACACACCCACCAACACCGTCAGCACCAATGTGCCATGCGAAGCCACGCGTGACACCACCCGCTTCATCCACCGCGCCCCAGCAATCAGCACCACGGTTTCCAGCGCCAACGCCAACACAAATCCACCTGATTCCAGGTACAACGCCAGGCCAAACGTGAATACACTGCACGCCTTGATGAAATACGCATTAAAAATAACATCCTTCACATCCCGCCACCAATACCCCACGCTATACAAGGCCAGAACACCCGACACCGCAAAGTAAAAAAGATAATCATACGCCGCCGTTTGGGTTGTTCCCCCCAACAGCACTGCACCCACCACGAGATACGCGCCCGTGTTGAAACTCACATAGGTCGTCCGTCCCCGCGTTTTCACCTGCCCATTGCGCAACGATGCAGGCGATAGCAACTCGCCCAGCGCAAAAATGCTGTGGTTCAACGTCAGAATGGCCAGCACCACCAGGATGCCCTCCACCGTCGGTGTCGCCGTACTCTGTTGCAACAGCACCACATAATTTCCATAACTCAACACCATCCCCAAAGCCCCAACACTGTACCACCGCATCCGCGCCAGCAGCCACGCACTACCCACACTCAGGACCAGCAGCCCCGCCATACTCAAGATGCCCGGCTCCGGTACATAGATGGCCGACAACAACACCGTGCCATGGCCCATCAACGTTGTGATAAAACCCAGACGCTTCGAATTCATCCATACCGTATATACCGCCCACACCCCCACGATACCCGCCAGCATCAACAACACCGGCTCCGGCGAATGGATCACCCGTGTAAACGGAACAAAGTGCATGGCAAACGTCACAAAATAAACCAGCGCCATCCCCCCACCAAACAACAACGGTGCCAGATTCTTAAAACCGCCCCGTACTAACCGGCTCACCCCCATCAACCCGAATGCCAAGCCATAGCCCCCCGCCAATCGACCATACTTTATCCACCACGTATCCTGGAAATATTGCACCGCCAACGTCAACAAGAAAACCACACCCACCGCCAGGATACCCATGCCGACGCGGGGTAACAACCACGTCGTAATAAACAACTCCGGTGTAAGACCCTTCGGTGGTCCCACCCGATCCCAAACTTTGGAAAATAAATCAGCCACAGGTGTATTGATAAGTGATTTTTTCCCAGGCTCCGGCACAGCAATCTTGGCTGTCTCATGCAAAACAGGCTGCACGGTCCTGTGCGCCTGCGCAGGTAAAGGCGGTGGCGCGGGGGAGACCCTGTCCGGCTCTTCGGGTATTTTTATTTCAGCAGGGAGAGCCGCCTTTGCGCTTTCTGCAACTGGTACAACCATCGCTGCTTGCGCCGCATCAGGTGTCGCCTCCGCCATGCGCTGCTCAAGATGATCCACACGCCCTACAATACCCCTGAGCCGTTTCTCCACCTGATCAATTTCCCACCGAATCTCCCGTAGCTCATCGCTGAATTCACGCATCTCGTATCCCTCCTCGCTGCATTCAGACCAGGCCCAGGCCCCGTCCCATCCAGTGCAGAATATACTTTCCAGTTAATGTATAACATTAAATTGTTAGAAACGCAACAGTAAATCTGGGATATTTTTCAGATTGACACAAAAATTCGCCCCATGCCAGCGTTTAGACCAGCACAGGGCGAAATGGAGAGGCACTTAAACTTTTCAAATCAAACGGGTTAAGCGAATTTTACCTTTTTGCGCCATAATCCAAGGGCGACAAGGGCTCCAAGCAATACCGAGCTATCCCCATACGACCACCTGGATTGCCCCGCCACGCTACCGCAAGAAGCGCTCGACTTCTCAGCCTCCGCTTCAACGCCCCCACGCAAATTTATCTTTACAAGACCATTCGACCCACCCGTCAAACGCAAAACACCCGCAAACGATCCCCCGCCAGTCGGGGCCAGGCGTACCGTGACCACGCTACTACCACCCCGCTCAATGCTAAAGCTTGCACCCGAAGTGATGCTGAACACCGTAGCACCTGTCAATGCAGCCGACCCCTGAAGCACCCCGGTACCCGTATTCGTGATGGTAAAGTTGTACGCCTTGGAAACGCCCGCATCCAATATTCCGAAATCATAATCAGGCTGTGGCCACGCAGAAAGCACAGGCGCCAGGACTTCCTTCCCATCCATACTCGGATCCAGTGCCGCATAGATAAAGTCCACAATTCCATGACCCGCATCCAGGACATTATTAAATTCATCCAGGTTGTTCGTACCATCACCATCAGGATCACCCGGCCCCCCGAAAATCTCAAGAGGACAATCTGAATCAACCGCAATCTTGGAAGCCATACACGCATCCGTCGTACACGTAATCACCGCATACCGGTAATCCAGCGGAATACCCCAGTCAAACAACTCCTCCACCACCTTCTTCTGGAGCGAAGAACTCAACGACAACATCAACGACAATACATCCTTATACGGCGCATACGCCCCTCGATGCGTCTCAAGACTCAGCAAATACTGATTCAGTGCCACCACATCCAGCGAAGCATCCGTCAAATCAGGAAACAGATCATTACAGATAGCATGCTGCATTAACCGCAAATGAATATCATCATCCAACCCATCCCGATCAAAATCATCATGGGTAACCACCAACGTACTGCGGAAGCGTTCCAGCTGTGCCATCATAACTTCAGTTGGCCCACACAACGTCGAGAAAGTATCCACCGGATTCGGTGCTTCACACAACAATACGATAACCGTGCGCGTTATCTCCCGCGCCGCATTCCCGCTACTGTCCGTCACATTATACGTAACAATATATTTTCCCGGCATCAGGGAATCCACAACATCCCCGCCAATCACAACACGATCAGAAATGTCGCCCTCACACTGATCAATGGCAATGGCACCCTTCTCAATATACGTTTCGCCACAATTCAATACCGTCGGCAAACAAGTATCCAGCGTCAAGGACGGCGCCTTGCTGTCACCCACAAAGACAGTCCTGCTTTTCACTTCAGCCGAATTGCCACTGCTGTCCGTAACCGAATACGTGACCACATATTCTCCGGGTGGCCCCCCGGTCAGATCCGAACCCTCCACCAACACCAGCGCTGTCATATCCCCATCCACATTATCCTGTGCAGCAAAACCCGGTTCCGGGAAAGGCAACCCGCATTCCAGCGAAAATTGTGTTAACCCGAACAATGTAATCACAGGTGGCGTAGTATCCTGCACCCGCACAGTTCGCGTTACCTGATTCGCTACATTACCCGAAGGATCCGTTACATCATACGTCACCGTATAGAACCCAGCCACCGCAGTGTTCACCGGATTCACTGTATCGATATTCTCCGTTAAATCCCCATAAAAACGATCCGCCGCCGTGGCACCCAGATCCACATAAGGCGTGTTCTGTTCCAACGCAACCTCCGCCAAACCAATCAACGTTATAGTAGGCTTTCGTGTATCCACCACCTGGACCATACGGGTTACTTCCGGCGCAGCATTACCCGCACGATCCTGAACATTATACCGTATTTGAAAACTGCTCAATACTTGCGTATTGACCGTACCATGGGTTCGTATTAATGCTGTAATGTCACCATCCACATTATCAAACGCAATTGCACCAGGATCGACAAACGTAAAACCACCCTGTGCAGTCATCTCCGCACCACCCAACAACGTGATGATCGGATTCACAGCATCCAGCACATGCACACGACGTATCACCTCAAGCGCAGCATTGCCCGATTTATCCATCACATTATACCGAACCATATACGTGCCCGGTGTCGACACATCCACAGGATTATCCACCACCATATCACCCGTTATATCACCATCATACCCATCCGTAACCTCCGCACCCGCATCACTATACGAAGTGTTGACCGGAACCTGTACATTATTACTCCCCGACATCACAATAACCGGCGGGCGCGTATCAATAACATCGATAAACCGTGAACGCTGTATCGCTGCATTCCCCGCAGCATCCGATACATTATAGCGAATTACATAACTCCCCAGCACCAACGGATTCACCGGATTCAATACATCAATATCATCCGTCAAATCGCCATCATAAAGATCTACCGCCGTCGCCCCGGCATCCACATAAAGATCAAAAACCTCTAACTTGACAACAGCCACGCCAAGGACAGTGATTTTCGGTGGCACCCAATCCCGAACATGAACCAGGCGTGTCTTCGGTATCGCCGCGTTTCCTGAAGGATCCGTCACATTATACGTCACCGTATAATTACCCACCACATTCGCATTCACCAGATTCGTCACCTGAAGCCGATTGCTAATATCACCATAAAAATTATCCCACGCCGTAGCACCAGCATCCACATAAGGTACCTGTACAGGAACCCAAATCTCTGCATCCCCCACCAACGTAATCACAGGCGGCGTCTTTTCCTGTACAAAGATCGTCCGACTCACCTGTTCACTCACATTCAATGCCGTATCAGCAGCTGCGTAAACAATGCGATACTCACCCACAATCTGAGTATCAATTCCCGTCACGGTTACAAATTCACCTGATGGTTCCCTTCTGCTTATACAAGGAATCACAGTATCCCCAAGATCACAACCATACCCAAAGCTATTAATATCACACTCATACGCTTCCCACTCGTAAGCATCCCAGGCACTTATGCCCATATCAACATACGCCGTCCCATAATC
>CALAXS010000633.1 GCA_937895305.1 uncultured bacterium | reverse complement strand
CCTGTAGTGGCTTCCCGGTTTGATTTTAACCAGCATGGTCAGAGTGGGCAGTGGCTCAGTGAATTGCTCCCCCATACGGGTGAGATTGCGGACGATATTTGCATCATCCGTACCATGAACACGGAAGCAATAAATCACGATCCGGCCATCACCTATATCAATACGGGATCGCAGCTATCCGGCCGCCCAAGTATGGGCGCGTGGATTGCTTATGGTCTGGGCAGCAGCAATCAAAACCTACCCTCCTTTATGGTGATGGTGTCCCGGGGTTCGGGCCGTGCAGCGGGACAGCCGCTCTATGATCGACTATGGGGCAGTGGCGTGCTACCGGCGCAGCATCAGGGCGTGAAACTGCGTGCTGGTGAAGATCCGGTGCTCTATCTCGGGAATCCTGCGGGGTGTAGTTCGACGACACGTCGCACTATGCTGGATCAGTTAAAAGAATTGAATTTGGAGAAGCATGCGGCTACGCAGGATGAAAGTATTCTGAGTCGCATTGAGCAGTATGAGCTGGCCTTCCGTATGCAAACGGCGGTGCCTGAACTTACCGATATTTCTGACGAGCCAAAACATATCCTGGATATGTATGGACCGGAGGTACACCGACCCGGATCTTATGCGCGAAATTGCCTGTTGGCGCGACGCATGGCCGAGCGGGATGTACGTTTTGTTCAGCTCTATCACATGGGCTGGGATCATCATGATAACTTGCCAGACCACCTTTCGAAGCAGTGTAAGGACACAGATCAGCCTTCCGCGGCATTGGTCAAGGACCTGAAACAACGGGGTCTGCTGGATGACACGTTGATTATCTGGGGTGGCGAATTCGGGCGCACAGTATATTCACAGGGCACAGTCACAGACACCACCTATGGTCGCGATCACCATCCACGCTGCTTTTCCATCTGGTGTTCGGGTGGCGGTATCAAACCGGGTATCACTTATGGCGAGACCGATGACTTCAGCTATAACGTGGTTCGTGATCCAGTAGCGATTAATGACTTGAACGCCACCATCCTCCACTGTCTGGGCGTGGATCATAAACGTCTTTCCATCCCCTTCCAGGGCCTGGACCTGCGCCTGACCGGGGTGGAAGAGCAAAACCCGATACATGAAATTCTGGCCTAGGGCAGCGTACTCGTTTCATACATTTGTAACCTTTTTATAGACTCTGTTGTAGGTATAGTGGCTGTACACTATCGCGACGGAGTCTTTTTTTATGTATTATCGTTTACTATTTATTGCAATATTGAGTTGTATGACCTTAACGGGCTGTCCGCCGGGTGGTGAAGGGGGGCTATGGGTCGAGAATCAGGTCATCAGTATCGATGGCGTGGACCGTTATTTCCGCTATTTTATCCCGGACACGCTGCAGGCGGGTGCACCGCTGGTTTTTCTGCTCCATGGCGGAACCCGTGGCATGGATACCCTAACCAATAACCAGGCGGGTGGTCCCCAGGAATGGGTAACGATTGCAGCGGAGGCGGGCTTCCTCCTGGTCTTGCCCAATGGCCTGAATGTAGACACCAGTTCACCCGTGGGCGAGGATCAGAACTGGAATGATTGTCGTGCCGATGCCCCGGCATCGGAGACCTTTGCCGATGACGTTTCCTTCATTGAAGACCTCATCACCTGGGCAAATGTGCAGCATGATATTGACACGTCGCGGGTCTATGCCACGGGTGCGTCCAATGGTGGCATGATGTCTTTTCGCCTGGCCGTGGAACTGGGTAACCAGATTGCCGCTATCGCTGCATTCATCGCGAATATGCCGGGGGATAGTGAGTGTGGCGCACCCGCTGTACCGGTACCCGCTTTTATCTGTAACGCCACTGCGGACCCCCTCATGCCCTGGGCAGGTCGTGATGCGCCCCATCCGCGTGGTTCGCTCCTGTCGGCTACAGCGACACGTGATTTCTGGATAGCAACGAATGGCTGTAGCACGACCCCCGTCGCGCTGGTGGATTTTCCCGATCTCGATGACGGGGAAGGTGCAACGGTGTCCAGTGCGCTGTATACCAATGCGGGTACCGGCGATGCGGTGCTCTTTCTGACCGTTGACGGGGGCGGTCATACCATGCCCACCATAACACACCCCATTTCAGATGCGTTGCTGGCGTTGCTCCTGTTGGGTCCACAGAATCATGACATTGAGGGCGCACGGGAAGCCTGGGCTTTTATGAAACAGCATGTGCGGTAGCCAGACAATCTGCTAGACTAGCACCCATGTGTGGACGCTTTGCGCAAAATACAACGCTTGAGGCCCTGATTAAGCAGTTTATCATTCCGGGAAAAGTGCTGCCTTTTCAGGCGCAGTACAATATCGATCCGGGGGATGGACGGGGTCGTGAGCCGGACCGGGCGTTTGTCGTAGCGAGTATGGGCGGTGAGCGCAGGCTTATCCCTATGGCGTGGTCCTATGCGCCGCCGTGGGCGGACAGTCCTTTCTCGACCCGCAGCACCTTCAACGCACGTAGCGACCGCTTGACATCGAGTCCCATGTGGCGACCAGCCTTCCAGCAGAAACGGTGCGTGGTGCCGATGACGGGCTTCTTCGAGTTTCCCGGTGCGAAGGGGCACAAGACACCCCACTACATCTTTATGAAAGACCGTCCCCTCTTTGGCGTGGCGGGGCTATGGTCCGGCTGGCAGAGTAAAGACAAAACGGAAACGCTGAGCACCTTCACTATAGTCACCTGCGAGGCCAATGACTTCATGCTGCCCCTCCATCCGAAAGGACGTATGCCCGTCATCCTGGAAGCGAAAGACGAAGCGACCTGGCTGGACCCGAAAAACAAGGATATGGATGCCTTGCTCGAACTCGCGAGACCCTGCCCGTCGGAAGCTATGGAGACGTACCCCGTGGGGGACATCGTGAAAAACCCGCTGAGTGACGGCGAGCAATGCGTGACGGAAGTCCCGCCCCCACCAGAGACCATGGAGTTGTTTTAGGAGTCAGATTCTGATTCCCCATCAATATGCCGCACGAAGTCCATGGAGTAGATCTGGATACAACACGCCATTGTCGCACCTCGTTTCCCTTGGCTGTTAAGAAAGACTTTTTTCTTTGCTGATTACATGTTGTTACCGCATTGCTTATGTTGTACCGCAGAATACCTATGAACCTTGTCATTCCCGTGCAGACGGGAATCTCCGCGTCAACAT
>CALAXS010000632.1 GCA_937895305.1 uncultured bacterium | reverse complement strand
GTTGTGCCAGAACTCTTCGAGGTTACCGCGGTGCTCTTTTTCGTAGCAAAGAATTTTAATCATCATTTGCGCTTTGTCGAGGCCCCGGAGCAGACGCGCTTCGGGTGTTTCCGCATCGCTGAATTCCTGGTGCAATGCTGCAAGATGGGGCGGGAAGCCCTCGAGGAGGTCTTCTATAATGTTCTGCTCGGCCTTGTGTTTGCTTTCGCTGAGGTAGGCATCTGCACAGGGCATGGGGATGTCCATGAGTCGCGCTTCGGCGAGGTCGTGGATGAGGGCCATAGCGAGTACCCGGTCACGATCGTATTTACCGGGGTACTCTTCCAGCACAAGGAGGGCCATGAGGGCGACGAAGTGGGTATGTGCACTGACCGATTCCGGGTCGGCCACACCACGAAGTAAAAATCCTGCACGGGGTACCCGGTCGAGTGGGTGAATCTCTTCAAGGAGTTGGACGACGCGCGTGGCAAAGTCGTGGGGCACAGGGGATGGGGTGGTCATTAGCGACGTTCTTCCAGATTGATGACATCCTGAACAAAGTCGGCCATGGTGTCGTTTTGTTTTGTATCGGTATCGGGTGGAGTGCCATTGGTCTGGGGGATGAATTCCTGGAGAGACTCAAAGAGGGGAGGCTGGTCACTCCCGGGCTCGTGGGACCGGGGAGCTTCGACCTGGATGCGGTCAATGGCTTCGAGCTGACGGGCGAGTCCTGCGAGCAGGGCAGCGGCCTGTTCTGCATTGGCCTGCAGGCTTCGGGTTTCCTGCGCACCGGAGCGTCCCGCTTCTCTGGCGAGGCCCACCATAGTACGGAGGTCGTGCATACGCCGTTCTGTTTCACCCGCTTGCATATTGGCCAGGGCCACCTGGCCGGCTGCTTCGTGACGGAGGGTATCCATTTCGCTGATGAGCAATGCGGTGTGCTTGTGTGCTTTTTCCAGTTCGAATTCGATTGAGCGCATTTGCTTTTCATCTATCTGATTTGCCTGGAGCCGGGTGATTTGTGCATTGGCATCGCTGAGGCGGGTCTGCAACGTGGTGTGTTCAGTTTGCATGGATTCGAGTTGCTGTCGGGTCTGCTCCAGTTGCTGACGTTGCTCTTCCATTTCATTTTCGTGGGCCGCCTGTGCTTCGGCGTTAAGCCCGGTATTGCTTTGACGTGCGAGGGTATCTGCAGCCTGGATAGCTGCGCGGAGCCGGGTCTGTTGTTCCTGCTCCTGCGCTTCAAAGCGCTCGGCCAGGGTATCCAGCTCTGCTTCGAGGGTTTGTAGTTTCTGTTCGGCGACTTGTTTTTGCTCTTTATCTACCGCGCTTTCACGGCCTGCTTTCAGCAGGGCACTTTCAAGGGATTGAACTTGTGCCTGAACTTCGCTGGCATCGTGGGAAGTGCCTGCCTTGAGGGCCAATTGCGCTTCCAGGGCATCCCGTTCTGTGGTGAGGGCATTGAGGGCATCCTTAAGGGTGTCCTGCTCTCGCTTCATGGCGGCCGTCACTTGTTTGTGCTGGGCCTTGAGCACATCAACTGCTGCGGTATCCACATCACGATTCTGTAGTTGCTGGTTTTCTGCTTCGAGGCGTGTGATCCGTTCTTGCAGCACATTGAGGGATTGGAGTTGGGGTGCTTTTCGGGCCTGGTCTGCTTCGAGGCGATCCCGTTCTTTTCTGAGTTGAACAACCTTTTCCTGAAGACGGGTGACCATGGAGGGTGCCCGTTGCTCACTTCGGGCCTGGATAGGCAGCACAAGGCCAGAATGGATGAGGAGGCGCATGGCATCGGGAAAGGAAGCAAGGTCGTCTTCAGCGCAAGCGATGACCACGCAGTGGTTGTGATCAAGAAAGGCGCGGATAACTTTCTGGAGGGTGTCTATCCGTGCTACAAAGTGTTCGAGATTGTCGATGAGGAGAATAGCGGGGTCGTCGCCCGTGATGGGTGTAGGATCACTGGCGAGGCGTTGCACCGTAGCGGGGAAATCGGTGGGGGTGATAAAAGCGAGGCCGGGGCTTTCTTCCAGGGAACGGAGGTGGTTGACGATAGCCCAGAGGAGGTGGGTTTTTCCTGTGCCACTGGCGCCCCGAATGAGTATGGGAGACTTGCCGAAATAGGCGAGGTTCGCCACCTTGTAGAGGCAGTCGTAGGCTGCCTGATTGACAGTCTCTGTGTTAAATGTATCGAATCGATAGCCCTGCATGGGTGCCTTTCCAAAACCGTATTCGTATGGATTGTAAGGGCTTACGGAATGGGAATCAAACGGGGCGGTCTATTTATTCAGCAATCCCCAGTTTAAGTCTATGGGACCAAGAGATTGCCACGCCTCGTTCCTCTCGGCTCGCAATGACGAAAGATTTAGAGACGTTGTTAATACTGCACGTCATTACGAGGAGCATAGCGACGCGGCAATCTCTTGCTCACAACGTTTAGCCCCTTTAAATAAAGGGTTGAATGACATTTCGTATTTTCTTAAAAGAATAACGGCCAGGAATATTTGCGGTTATTTCCCGATACAAAAGCTGTTGAAGATGGTCGCGAGGATGTCGTCGGGCGTGGTTTCACCGGTAATCTCCCCGATGGCCTGGAGGGCTTCCTGCACTTCCAGGGCCAGGAACTCTGGCGAAAGGTCGAGTTGTGTCAGGAGTCGCTCTATACAGTCTGCGGCACGGCGCAGGCTGTCTTTCTGGTGCATGCGGTTGAGCATGGCCTGGCCTGCGGCGAGGTTGGCCCCCCCGAGAAGGAGCTCACCCAGCCGAAGTTCCAGGGTCTTGAGGCCGTCTCCCGTGAGCGCGGATATGGGGTAGGCGCCTTCGTGTGCATGGGCCCAGGTGGGCGGCTGAACCGCCGGGGCCAAATCGGATTTGTTGAGGATCAGGAGAACCGGAATATCGAGGGTGGCGAGTTCTGCGGCGAGGGCCTCGTCTTCTACGCCGTAGCCTTCAGCACTATCGAGAACCAGAAGCGCCATGTTGACACTCTTGAGGGTGTCGCGAGCCATGGCTACACCGATGCGCTCTACCTCGTCTTCGGTGTGGCGGACACCCGCAGTATCGATGAGCTTGACGGGGACACCGGAAAGGGTGATGTATTCTTCGAGGCGGTCCCGTGTAGTGCCGGGATGGGCAGAAACAATAGCGCGAGCATCGCGGAGAAGGGCGTTGAAGAGGGAGGATTTACCTACGTTGGGACGACCTGCAATGGCGATGGCAGCACCTTCGCGGTAGAGGCGGCCTGCATCTGCGGTATCGAGTAAATCGAGCATGTCTGTGTGGGCCTGTTCCAGCTGTGCAATGAGGGCCGGGTCTACGAGTTCAGGCAGATCGTCTTCGGGGAAGTCGACGGCAGCTTCGAGACGGGACAGGGCGAAACGCAGGGTTTCCTGCATGGCGTGGAGGGCCTTGGAAAGGGTACCGGTCGCAGCGGCATTGGCAGCCTGGAGTCCACCACGGGTACGGGCGCGAATCTGATCAATGACGGCTTCTGCCTGGACGAGGTCGATACGGCCATTGAGGAAGGCGCGCTGGGTAAATTCGCCTGGTCCAGCGAGGCATGCACCGTGGTGAAGACATTCTTCGAGGATGGCGTTGAGGGGGCCTGTACCGCCGTGGGCATTGATTTCCACAACGTCTTCGCGGGTGTAGGTCCGGGGGCCGGGCATAACATGGAGGAGTACTTCGTCGATAAGTACGTCATCCCGGTCGTGGATATGGCCATGATAAACACGCTGGCCACCGGGTTGAACCGTTTTGGCACTGGAGGAGGTGAAGAGCTGTTTTGCAATGGGAATGGCTTCGGGGCCACTGAGGCGGATGATGCCTATGCCGCCCTCACCGGGGGGCGTGCAGATGGCGACGATGGTCTCTTCAGTGTGAATCGGTATCATAGTCCTAACCCATTGTTGTCCTGAAAAATATTGCTCATCAATGACTCAAATAAGCTCGTCATTGCGAGGAGGCTTCGCCGACGCGGCAATCTCTTGGCCCAGACGCTTGAACAGTAGTAGTTTTTGCTCTTTTATTAACGACGACTTGAACAAGAGATAAGATGAGAAGGCTGTTCCCCCGGCGCAGTAACATACTGTTATGCTC
>CALAXS010000631.1 GCA_937895305.1 uncultured bacterium | reverse complement strand
AAGACAAACAGGCAATACCCCAGGTAACGAAGGACCAGCCAATAGCTTTGGTCATATCGCCTATAGAGCGAAAGACATGAAGCCCTTCCGCGAAGTGGACAATCATGTTGTGGATGCTGTCAGCCAGTTTTTTAGAGACCAGCCCGAGTATGGCATCGGAAATCCGAAGCACCAGACGTTGATTCAGGTAGAGGATAATAAAGGCAATAACCAAGACAATGAGAAAGAACCCGAAGCCCATTGCACCCTTTTGTATCACATCTGGCTGTAAGAGGCCCTGAGCCCAATCGGGTACATCAATAAATTCTTCGGGTATCGTGATGGCCTCCGTGGGCTTAAAACCCACCATGGCGATGAGCATGACCGCAATAAGGCCAAAGAGATCGGTAAGGCGATCCAGCGCGACAAAGGCGAAGCTCTTGGTGAAGGGTAATGTGGCGAGACGACTCAACGCGAGTGCGCGTACCACCTCGCCTGCACGTCCTGGAAAAATAAAGTTGCAAAGGAACCCGACCTGGGTCGCGCTGAACATGTGACGATAGGATACGGGCTTGGCCGTACGGACAATATAGCTCCAGCGTTTTACCCGGGTAAAGAAAGAAGTAAAGACCCCCACGATGGAAAGGCTCATCCAGCCCCAGTGCATGGTGTTGAGTGCGGAGAACACTTCCTCCCATTTGGTATGACGCAGGAGGAACCACATCAATACGATTCCGATGATAATGCCAAGAATAACTTGTATTTTTTTCTTCATGAACGGCCCTTATGCAATAAGTGCGCAGTATAGCATGCATGGGGGTAGGGGGTGCGAAACGATGCCTATTTGAACTTGTGTTCCTGACTGGGATTGACACGACTGGTGGGGGTGCGGGCCAGTTTGGCATCCAGTGCTTGCGCAACGCTCTGATGCTTTGGGTGATGCTTCGCTTCTTCTTCCGCAAGAATACCAGCCTCATTGCGCAGCAGTACTTCCTTGGCGGCTTCACTGAGGGCATAGTGCATCCCCAGATGACAGGCAAGGCAATAATCAACCCCTTCGATAGCAGGATTTTTATTGCATTGGATACAGAAGGGCGGCGTGGGTTCAGGTGCATTTATTGGGGTCTCTATGCCCAGCTCATCGAGCATATGCTCGGTATGCACACGAATGTGCGCATTGAGGTGATCTACCGATGGACGTCCCTCGGGCACACCGCCGTCCCCTTTGCCCTCATGGGCCAGTCGACAGGCTTCGCAGAGACGCTCATCTGTATTCAGTTGCACCAGCTTCCCGCATTCCTTGCAACGGGTGATGCCTATGTCAGCTAGCTGTACCATGAATCTCCGATACGATTTTATCTACCTGGGCGTTCAAGGCTTCCAGGTTTCCCGAGTTATCAATGAGCCAGGTGGCCCATACATTTTTTGTGGCAGGATCCTTCTGTGCAGCGATGCGCTGCCTTGCATCCGTCTCGCTGATGCCACGAAAGCTCACCAGTCGGTGTACCCGCAGCTCAGCAGGGCACTCCACCACAATCAAATCATCCAGCCACGCTTCCAGTTCGGGGCCTTCGGCCAATAGCGCGGCATCCACGATCACTGCGGCTTCTCCAGCAGCAGCATATTTCGCACAACGATGGCCCACTTCGGTGAACAAAGCCGGATGCACAATGTTGTTTAATTGTCTAAGAGCTTCGGGATCGGAGAAAACCACCGCACCCAACTTCGCCCTGTCAATTATACCACCAGTCAGGATGTTTTCCCCAAAAGATTGTACGACAGCATCCACCGCAGCACCACCCGGCGCAATGAGTTCATGACCGATAGCGTCCGCATCGACAACAGGAATACCCGAAGTCTCGAATCGGCTTGCAACGGTACTCTTTCCACTGCCCGTTCCACCTGTCAGCCCGATGATATGCATAAATCCTTTCCTTATCAGAGATCCATGTTGCAACGCGAAGAGCCTAACACGTATATGGATTCATGAGCAATGCGGTGCGTATTCTCTCTC
>CALAXS010000630.1 GCA_937895305.1 uncultured bacterium | reverse complement strand
CCATTTCCTTATTGAGTGTGGACTCATCACCAACGCTGCAGCTATGGAAGAATCGGATAATCCTGAAGAGCTGGGCATGATGCTGCAGGGCATTCAGTTGAGCTCGCGTCGCGGCGGGATCTTGAAGTAGGGGGGGTGAAGGAGGGGGAAGGGGGGATAGCTTAACGCAGAGACGCGGAGAACGCAGAGGGGAAAGGCATGCAAAGAGTTGTAGCCGTTGTCTTTTTTCTGATTGTTTTATTTACGCTCACAATCATGGCCGAGGAGTCTGAGGGTGTGGAATCTACCGTGCTGCGTAATTGGGTGATTCCTATTCAGGATGGAAAAACAGAGCATCTCACCATTGCAGAATCAGAGCGGTTTAGTGATTTAAAGGATTACTATGAATACTTGATGGGTATCACCTATTGGAATGTGAAGGGGTATACCAAGGCTGCGGCGGCAGCTATGAAATCGGCTTATTCGGCGGAGAAGTTGAAGATGACACCAATTGGGTCGTGGGGTTCTTATGAGGTTTTTGACCTTACGCAGTCTGAGATAAAGCATAAGGCCATATTGCTTCGTGATACATTGGGGGATTACAGGGTACTGTATCTACAATTTTAATGAAGTACTTTGGGGGTGGAGAATCGCCCTGAGCTGTTCACATTGTCTGGTCAGTCTGTCTTGGGGTTTAGAGCGCATGAGCCGGGAACGGGAAATTTTTGGGCGGAGCATTATTTTGTTTATGAAGGGAAGCTTAAGAAGCCTGTCGAGATTGACCAGTCTGCTATCAGGCGGGCTATTGATGATGCTTTGCCTAATGGGTATGAAGTAAGGAAGGGTGGTGGATTGGATTTTAAAGCATTACGATATGAAAGTCCGATATGGAAGGATGGTGATGGAAATGCTTTGTCTTCGGGAGGCCGCGTACTACTCGAACTCGCTCTTGATGGAAGTACGCTTCGGGTTGAATCGGTTGAGTATACGCCGCAGGCGTGCAATACAACGAACAATAAGACATTAGTTATTCCAATCCTTGAGTAGTTTTTTAAATTCGCCGTGTAAAGACTCCTGGATTCCCGCCTGCGCTGGAATGACGACGAAGGGGGCGGATAACGACAAGGTTGCGGTGTAGGCGGGAACTCTTCAAGGTAACGCGATAGGTCGACAGGGTGGTGGTTTAGGGGCCTGGTGCAGGGACAGGGCTATGGCAGGGAATCAAGTCTGGGAATGACCGTAATCCGGGGCTGTTGCAACTCTTTTCACGGTAAGGGCATAATACCTATTGAGCAAGAAGCAGGAGGGGTGTATCTGGTCCGGGGCCGGGCTGCTCGTGGTCCCCTGGGTACATGATCCTGATTTGGATAGGAGCAAATTCCGTGCGGTGTATATCTTTGGCTTTATTATTGGTTGTATTGGTGTTGGTCCCGGGTGTGGGTCTGGCGCAGGATGGTGTGGATGCGACGGTTGTGGTGGAGGGGGCACCGCCGAATATGCCACCGGCATCGGGGCAGTTGACTTTACAGACCATGATGGAGCAGGGGGGCTATATCCTCTGGGTTATCATAGGGTTAAGTTGTGTCACGGTGATGCTCACGTTGTATCTTTTACTGACGGTTACGACGGGTCGTGAGGTGCCGAAGAAGCTGGTGCAGCGTGCCCATGCGCAGATTGCGAGTGGTGATTTGCGGGGGGCCTATGGCATGTGTCAGGACCGGGAGGAGATGGTTGCGCGGGTACTGCGTTCCGGGTTGAAGATGGCGGGACATGATCGGTATGTGATTCAGGAGGCCATGGAGAGTGAGGGGGAACGTGGGGCGACGGCGTTGTGGCAGCGGATTTCGTATGTGGATAATATCGCGAATCTGGCACCGCTCATCGGGTTGCTGGGTACGGTCTGGGGGATGATGGGTGCGTTTAGTGGTATTGCTTTTGATTCGGCGCAGGTGAAGGGGATGACCATGGCGTATAGCGTGACGCAGGCCATGATTACGACCGCGGCGGGCTTGGTGTTGGCGATCCCGGCTAAGTTCATTTATTACTACCTGCGGGGTCGCGTGATCAAGATTGTGGCGCAGGTGGAAGCGCATGCGAGTGAATTTGTAGAAATGATCGCGAAGGAAGGCCCGCAGTCATGAAGATAGGGCGACAGCTAGAGCAACAGGCGGATGAGATCCAGATGGCGCCGCTCATTGATATTATCTTTTTGATTCTGGTGTTTTTCATGGTGACTTCGGTATATGCGAATCTGGAGAGTGAGGTGGACATCACGTTGCCCACAGCGAACAGTGCGATACAGGGTGAACGTACACAGGGTGAGATTTTTATCAATGTGCGTGAGGATGGAACAATCATTGTGAATGAGCGGACCATGGATGTACCTGAATTACAAGGTGTATTGCAGCGGGTGGCAGAGTATTTCCCGGGGGGCTCGGTCATCATTCGTGCGGATGCAGGGGTGAGTCATGGGCGGGTCATGGCGGTGCTGGACAGTTGTCGACAGTCGGATATCCAGAACATTTCTTTTGCTGCTATCAAGCCGGAGACTGAATAAGTGTTTCGTCGAATTGTTGTCATAGCCGCAGTGATGCTGTTGGTCATCCCTGCGCTGGCGGATGAGGCCCAAAATCAACTGGACTTTGCGAATGGCCTGTTTAATCGGGGGTTCTTTGATGAGGCCAGTGAGGAGTATGGCAACTTCCTGAAGAAATTCCCGCAGCATGGTGAAGCCTCTACCGCGCGGTACCGTCAGGGTGAAGCTGCGTATGCAGCACAACAATACCCGTTGGCCCTGGAGGCCTTTGATGCTTTTCTGGCAGGTGAAGCCCCGGCGGCGTTGCGGAACAGTGCGCAGTTGAGCCGTGGCGAGGTACTGTATCAGCTAAAGCAGTATGAACAGGCGGTCAATGCGTTGTCGGGATTGGCGAAGGAAGATCAGGCAGCGGACACACGAAGCCGCGCTCTGTATTATCTGGGGCAGGCCCATCAGGCCATGGGGAATGCAGATATGGCGCTGACCTATCTGCAATCGTTGGCGAAGGGTTTGCCGGATCATCCACTGGCCTTGTATGCGCGGTATCAGCTAGCTTTTTTATATCTGGATCGGGATGACCCGGAACAGGCTGCCGAGGAGTTCAGTGCGGTGGCGAATTCTGAGGCGGAGGAATCGCTGCGGATGGAAAGTCGTTTCCGTGCAGCAGAGATCTATGATCAGATTGGTCGTGTGGAAGCTGCGGTGGGGGCTTATGAAAGCCTGATGAGTGAGTTTCCTGATTCGGCGTATTCACGTCGTGCGGAGTATGGCTATGCGTGGGCTTTGTATCACGCTGGTAAATTTGGTGAATCACTCAAGGCTGCGGATGTGTATCTGGCTGCGCACCCGGAGAGTACGCAACGGCTGGGGGTGGCGTATCTGCGGGGGAATTGCCTGCAACAACAGAAGCAATATGACGAGTCTATTGCTGCGTATACACAATTGCGTACTGTATCGGAAAATAATCCATATCTGGATCGTGCACAGTACAAGATTGCGTGGTGCCTGTGGTTGAAGAAGGATTTTGAAAAGGCGAAGGTGGAGGCCACGCGATTTTTGAAGGAGCATCCCAAGTCGGACTTGCGTGGGGATGCTGCATTTTTGTTGGGGTCCATACTTTCGTCTGAGGGAAATTATGAGGATGCCCTGGATGAATTTCGCCTGGTAGCAGAGAAGTATGGAACGAGTGAGTTTGGGCCGGACGCATTGTACAAGTCAGCGGAATGTTTGAATCATCTGGGGATGACGAGTCAGGCAGCGGAAGCCTTTGAGCAGTTTGTGAAGACTTATCCCGAGCACCCATTGGTGGCGGAGGCAATGTTGCGTTCGGGCGATGCAGAATTCGGCGCGAAGGATTTTGAGGGTGCTATCGCAAAGTATGAGCAGATTCTGGAGACGACGGAGCAGATGGAGGTGAAGGAGGACACGCTCTATCGTCTGGCCTTAACCCATCACAATATGAAGGATTACAAATCCAGCACAGCGGTTTTTCAGCGTTTGTTGAAGGAAGTCCCTGAAACGCAATATAAGGCGGAGGCTCATTTTCGTATTGGCGATTATCAATTACGCGAAGCGGATGATCCTGTGGGTGCGCTGGAGTCCTATGGTGCAGCATTGGCCGTAAATCCCAAGGGGACTTATGGGGGCTATGCTTTACGGGGGATGGCGTTGGCCCGATACAAACAGAAGGATTACGAGAACGCAGCAAAGCTCTTTCTACAGTTGGCTCAGGAGCATAGCGAGGTCACGCTAAATAGTCAGGTATACCTCTGGGCGGGACAGCGGTTTTATGATGAGGAAAACTGGGGCGCTGCGCGAAGTCTCTTTGAAATTCTGTCGAAGGATAAGGAGGTGGAGCGACGGGAACAGCTCTTTGTGTTGCTGGGTGAATGTCATTCGCGCTTGAAGGACAATGAGAAAGCGAAGGCGTCATTTCAAAATGCTATTGAAGCTGCACCGGATTCTGCCTTCGCTATGCAAGCGGTGTACCGCACCGCCCAGTTGTTGGAGGAGGAGGGAAAAACCGGGGAAGCCTTTAAGCAGTACGAACGCGCTGCGGATGGTATTGCCTCGGATGTAGCATCGCAGTCGCGCTTCCGTCTGGGTGAATTGTTGGAAGCCCAGGAGAAGTATGGCGACGCAGCACGACAGTTTATGCGTATCGCTATCCTGTATCTGGATCCGGAGTTATCACCCAATGCGCTGTTGCGAGCAGGACAATGTTATCAGAAAGCCGAAGAGGCCACTCAGGCAACCCGCGCTTTTGAGGAAATTATCCGTGATTATCCTGAGTCGAGTTTCGCGGCGCAGGCGACGGAAGCCCTGAAGGCAATGGGAGCATGATGTCATGATTAGCCGTCGTGCCATATTGGTCTTATGCTGCTTCATTTCGGTATTGGCGCATTTTGCACTGTATTATGTTGCGCCGGATATTGAATTGCTGGGTGCAAGTGTTCATCCTGCGCAGCGCATGCAACGGTATACGGTAAAAATTCAGGATATTTCGCTGGAGCAAAGTATTCAGATGTCTGCAGGGGGCGATAGCGGGGATGGTGGCGACAATGGCACAGGTGATATGCAGGAGATGCTGGCGCGAGAAAACACGTTACTCAAGCCGGACGAATCTTCGCTGGATGTGGATGCTGCAATCCCGGAACTGGATGAGCGTATTGCGACGGAGTCCCTGGAACGGGAATATGAGACAGCGCGGGATGATGCCATGTTGTCGCGGGTGGACGCGAAGATTCTGGAGATTGCACAGGACATTGCACGGCCTGAGATTGAGGTGCCCCGCCGGGTTGTGCGTCCGAGTCCGGAGCGGATGTTGGCGAAGAATGAACTTCCCGTGATACGCACAGACCTGGGTGACCTTGGTCCTGGCCCGATGAAAATGCCCCCGGTAAATCGTGGGGCGATGACAGGTACCGGGACTGGTGTGGGCACAGGCGATGGCGTGGGTGGTCCATTGAATCCGCTGGATCCAAAGGAGGCCCCTGATTTTGAGGACATCGCCTTTGACCAACCTGAGCCTGAAGCATTGCCTATTCCAGCACTAGAGGTAAAGGATATTTTGGCGCGGGCACCTGTGACCCAGGCGGTTCGTGCGGCACGCGAACAAAGTGACTATACGTTCATGGATAATCTGGTCGATATCAAGATGGACACGTTTATGCCGACTGGTCAGGAGGAAGGGTACTTCCGTCTGCGCATCGTGCCCAAACAGGACCAGTCTATAGAGGTCTTGCCAAAGGACATCACCTATGTGATTGATGCATCGAGCAGTATATTACAACGAAAACTGACGGAGACTGCGCGGGGGGTAAGTACCGCTATTGATGGATTGAAGGAGACCGACCATTTTAACGTGGTCATCTTCCGTGACTCTCATCGCCCCTTCCGACCCGGTCCCATACCGGCAACAGCAGCGAATAAAGCCGATGCGAAAGAGTATCTGGCCAATCTGGAGTCCAAGGGAGAGACGGATGTCTATGCCGGAATCCAGCCCGCGTTGCAGATAAAGCCACGGGACGGAGTGCCGGGCATTATCATGATTGCGACGGATGGACGACCTACGAAAGGGCTCCAGGACAGTCGTTCGATTATCAATAGCCTGACCAATGACAACACACTGGGGAATACCATTTACACCTTTGGCGGGGGCAATTCTGCTAATCGTGAATTGCTCGATTTATTGTCCTATCGCAACAAGGGCGAGACGGGGGTGACGGACAAGATTGAGGACATAGACACGGCGTTGCCAAATTTCCTGCAACGCTTGAATGATCCGTTACTGGTGCATTTGAATGCAAATTATGGTCGTGTGGGCAAGGAAGAAGTCTTCCCGAAAATGCTGCCGGATTTTTATAAAGGCCAGGTGGTCACGGTCTATGGGCGGTTCAAGGCGGAAGATAACAATACATTCGTCATGCGCCTGAGTGGACAGGCAGGAAGTAAGGACAAGGAAATTATCTTCCGTGCTGATCTTGCAGAAGCAGCCGGGGGTGATGCAGAGATTGCAAAGAACTGGGCCTTTCAGAAAGCCTATCACCTCATCGGGCGTATGACAGCAGAGGGCGAAACACCTGCCTTGCTGGGTGAGATTCGTGACTTGAGTCGCAACTACGGGATCCGGACCAGCTACGATGAGTAATGCCTCCCGTCCACTGTGCCGACTTAAGGCTCGGATACCGTTGGGGGGATTCCCAATCAAGTTGGGAATGACAGGAGTGGTCATATTGTTGTTGCCATTCTCTCGTCCCCTATTGCCTGCCGTGCTACGGCCTCTGCGTGGGAATGCATACCCCGGAGCTCT
>CALAXS010000629.1 GCA_937895305.1 uncultured bacterium | reverse complement strand
CCCTTGGCACCATCGCGGGCGGTGTATTGATAGAAGTTGAATACGGTGCCTACATCGTCAGTGGCGGCATCCTCCTCTTCGCATTCATGGGCTACATCACCAGCCTGCTCATCCCCAAGTTGGGTGCGGAGGCACCGGAACTCCGCATTAACAAAAACCCGCTCAAGCCCGCCATAGAAATCCTGGGCTATGCGCGGCAAAACCGTCCTATATTCCTCTCTATACTCGGCATTGCCTGGTTCTGGTTTTTTGGTGCCAGTCTGCTCACCTTATTTCCAACCTGGTGTAAGGGCATTCTCCATGGCGACAACCTCGTTGCCACTATGTTCCTTGTTCTATTCTCCGTCGGTATTGGTGTGGGTTCCATACTCACCGGAAAACTGTCCAAGGGCATCATCGAATTGGGCCTGGTTCCCGTAGGCTCCATCGGTATGACTATCTTCACCCTGGACCTCTTCTTCGCCGGGAATCCCGGCATCCATCTGGCCCACCCGGAACTACTGGACCCTGATGGCTTACTCAGTCCACAGGATTTCGTATCCACCTGGGGCGGTATGCGCATAGTCATTGATTTATTTTTTGTATCCGTCTTTGGCGGGTTCTTTATCGTACCGTTGCAGACCATGATTCAAGAACGTAGCGAGGCGACCCATCGTGCGCGGGTCATCTCTTGTAACAACATCATCAACTCCGGTTGCATGGTCCTCTCTGCCATCATCCTCATGGTCCTCCCCAAAATGCATGTGGACACGGTCCAGGTTTTCCTCCTCCTCGCCATCGCCAATGTGCTGGTCGCCATCTACGTCTACACCGTGGTCCCCGAATTCCTCTATCGCTTCGTCGCGTATATCATGACCAACATCCTCTATCGCCTGAAGACCAAGGGCCTGGACAATATCCCCGACAAAGGTGCCGCCGTACTTATCTGCAACCACGTCACCTTCGTCGACTGGCTCGTCATTGGCGGGACCTGTCCACGCCCGGCACGCTTCGTCATGCACCATTCCTTCAAGGACATCCCCATCGTGTCGCGCTTTATGAAACGGGCGGGCATCATCCCTATCGCCTCTGCCAAGGAAGACCCGGAGATCCTCCAGCAGGCTATGGACAAGATCGCCGAAGAACTCGAACTGGGCAATGTGGTCTGTATATTTCCCGAAGGGATGATTACAAAGGATGGCCAACTCAACACCTTCCGGACGGGTATCGAAAAAATTATCGAGCGCACCCCCGTACCCGTCATCCCCATGGCGCTGGTGAATATGTGGGGTTCCTTCTTCTCGAAAAACAAGGACCGAAAGTTTTTCGGACGCTTCCGGTCCCACGTCGAGTTACGCATCGCGCCGGGCATTGCGCCGGAAAACGTGAAAGCGGAAGCCTTGCAGGCACAAGTACAAAGTATGCTGGATGAGGCCCTTGCCGGGCGGGACTAAGCCCACTGGTTCCCATGCTGTGCGTGGGAATCTGGGCGTGTATATTCAGTGCAGAAGTACGCTGTAAACACGTTTGGACAAGTAGGCATTCCCACGCAGAGCATGGGAACGAGGGACGAAGTAATATGCCTTTCCGCCTGCCCGGCAAGGCCGGGAATGACGGGAAGGCAAAAAACACATCTCGTTTTCTACAACTTCTTCAGCATGATGTCTTTGAATTGCACCACCATGGGCGGGCCACTGTGCAGTTGCAGAGCGAGGATACCGGAGAAGTCTTGCTGTTCGGGGTCGTTGTCAATGACTTCCGCCACGAGCTTGCCGTCTACTTTAAGCGTGAGGTGGTTCCCCACACAGATGAGGTGGTACTCGTGCCATTGCTGCAGGTCGAAGTGGAGCTTGCCTTTGGCCTCGTCAATGACCGATTCCTTGCGCTCGCCCTTTTCGTTGAATACCGTCTTCTGTCCGCGCCAGGCGAGGGTGTGTCGACCGAATTCATCATAGAGTCGCACCAGCCAGTCGGTGCCCAGGTTGTTGTCTACCTGGTACCCGCGACAGTCATCGGGGATCTCGCCGTCGAACATCTCGCTGCGGAATTGAAACCCGCCGTTCACATTGTCCTTGCTCATAATGCGGTGCTTCATCTTCAATTCGAAGTCGCCCAACTTGCCCCCCTGCCACACCAGGTAGTGATTACGGCTCGTGGGTTTATTCTCCGTAATTTTCGCGGTGATGGCCTCGTCTTCAATGGACCAGAAGGACATGTCCGCCGCTTCCCAGCCATTCAGCGTGCCGTCAAAGATAGACTCGAACTTTGGAGTGGCCTCTTCGGCGTGAACGGTGCCGACAACAATCAGCATAAGTAATGACAAACAGCTTAAAACGTATCGCATGGGTATAATCTCCTTGGATTACATCGTAGCGAAACTACGCGCGAAGGGCAAGGTTGGGAAGAAAGGGAATAACCACAGAGAGCACTGAGGACACAAAGGGGGAGGGGAAAGAAGGAATGGAACACAGATTGAACGGATGGGAACAGATAAGAAGGTGTGGGAGTGGGAAGGGATGGGGAAGAGTTGGTTGTGGTGTTGGGGCTTTAGGGTGCCAATTGAGTTTGGAGGGTAAACGCGGAGGTCCCCGCCTTCGCGAGGACGACAGGAGGGAATAGGAAAAGAGAGGAGGGATAGGGAACGAGGAGAAATGCAAGTGCTATGCGTCGCGACCGAGCACATCGGCGGGGTCTTGCTGTGCTGCAATGAGGGCTGGAATCCAGGTGGCCACACAGGCCAGCACGGGCGTAGCGATAAAAATCGTGAGCACCCATTGCGGTTGAACGAGAGACCAGACCGCATCACTAAAGAGTAGGCCTTCTGCCTTGCCCCAACTGGTGGCTATGACCACGCCCAGCACCATGCCAATCCCAGCACCGATGAGTCCCATCAGCAAGGCGCGCGCAAAAAACACTTGCACGAGATTCCATGCACCAAAACCCAGTGCACGGAGAATTCCAATCTCGTCACGCCGTGCTCTTACATTGCCCAACATTAGGAAGCCAACCCAGCAAATGGCCCCCAGAATCACTACAGGCACCAACCATGCCGCCATGGCCTCACGACGTTGCCGTAAATCATGGTGATAGGCCGACTGGTCTTCCGTCGCTTCCAGGCTCAGGCTGGCCGCGCGATCCCGGGTATCGGCACGGGCCTGGGTCTGTGCTGCCAGCTGCAAGACCTGTGTCTCGGGCAGTATCTTGTTAATCTCATTCTGAATCTTCCCGAGGGATGAATCGGCACAATGACAACTCAGGGCCATGATTGCATTAATGGTATCCGGCATATTAAGCAAGGCCTGCGCTTCAGACAGGTGCATCCACACACTGATATCATCTTCATTGCCCTTGGGTCCATGGACCTTTATCACTTCGAATGATTTACCCAGCACCGTCACCGTATCACCTTCGTTAATGCCTAGTTTCTCGTGGAGTACATGCCCTATGCGCACCTTGCCTGGCGACACCGAATCAATAACCGGCTTGCTGGGCGGTCGGTAATTCAGCGTGTACTCCGAGCGGGTACCCAGCAAAATGATGGGTGTGTTGTCTTGCTCTGGCCATTCCAGCCGATGCTGCAATGTAGGCATTAAATGGCGAATGGTCATCACCTTCGACGCGGCTAAATCATCCACAAAGGACTCGGGCATGTGTTCCGTGGCATAGCCCTGATCCAGATAAGCCGCCATGTCTTGCTCCGCACTGAGGAGCAACACGTTGTAGCCCATGTCCTTCGTAATCTTGCGGTAGTCATCCTCCACCGTACGCATGAGGGACAGCGTCGACTCCTCGTGTATGACCGCCAGACTTTCCGCCTGCACCGTGTGCCCCTCCACCAGAGTCAATGTCGCGACCAGACACCCCACCGCAGCACATACCGCTAATACCCCCAACAAAAAATCCAGTTTGCGGAATGCAATTTCTTTTATAACCAGCGACCAGATCTTCATCGTAACTATGCCGCCTCTTTTCCGCGCAACAAGACCAGCATGGATGCCAATAGAACGACCAGCACCACGATAGCAATCACCACAAGGACGTTATTCACCACCGGGGCTGATTCTACAGGCTTCGCTTCTTCTGCTACATCCGCTTCCACTACAACATCGGCCAGTGCGGTCGGGCTGGGCGGTGCCAGGGGGTCCCGTTCCAGTGTTCCAACTACCGCGTCCCAGTCCATACCCATAAGCATGTCCACACCCGGATTCTGGTCCTTCACTTCGCACCCACAGCGGTCCGAGATATAGACGTTTGCTTCTTCTATCATGGTCGTATTAATACCACCGCCCACCAACGCATAGAGCGCACGCCCCCGCCCAAACATGGGAAACGCCATGGGTAGATTCGTATCGGCTAAATCCGATTCACTATGGAGGAGCATCTGAACGAAGGCCTTCTCTTTGGAATCGCTACGAGCCACCCGCACCAGGCTATAACTCAAATCCCAGGTCACAGGCTCTGCCGCTTCGTTGGTGTCGCCGTCCAGCGGTACAATCTCAACCGACTTCCGCGTCACCCGCAAGGCTTCTTCAATTGACGCTGCGGCCTTTGTATCGGCCTCGGCATCGCCCGATTCCAACAAAACCCACACGGCTGTTTTTTGGTCTGCCAGTTCGGCAGCTATCTTTTGACGCACAGGTGAGTCCAGCAGACTATGCACATTCGTTTCGTTTAAGGGTGCTGCCCATACATAGGGGTCATTGGACTGCGCGGCGGGATAACGCAAGACCATCCAGGGGAGCGTGGCACCACTTTGCATTTCCCATAAGTCGGGCGCAATAAAATCATCTTCGCCCTGTATATTGGACAAGGTAAGTTTCGCATTGACTGATAGGGACTGACATTGTTCCTCCAGCAGTTTTACCATCGCTTCCTCATCCCCGCTCAATGGACCATCGTGATACACTAGCACCTCGTAGGAATCCGCCGCCCAGTTTTCCATGGCCCATTGAAAGACCGGAAAGTCACAGGCTGAAGCGACACCAAAACAAAACATGCACATGACCAGCACCAATCGTTTAATGCTATATCCTGTTCCATTCTTAAAGCCATCGCGAGTAAGAGATTGCCACGTCGCTTCGCTCCTCGCAATGACAGGTGAGATAAGGTCATTGTTGTTTATTGCAGAAAAACCTATATCTCTTGTCATCCCCGCGAAAACGGGGATCTCCGTGTCAACATGCTTAGCTCGAGTCGGGACTGAAGTTGTAGCATTACCAGTCGAACGCACCTGTTTTCCGAGGCAGAGCATGGAAGCGAGCAATCGATTCAGTATGTCTGTTCGTGTATTCATACCTTGCTACTC
>CALAXS010000628.1 GCA_937895305.1 uncultured bacterium | reverse complement strand
TACCAAAAAGAATGTTGAAGATGCAGATGCAACGCTGGTGCTTACCTGGGGTGCACCTGAAGGGGGGACGGCACTTACTGTTGCCTATGCACGGCAGGCCCAAAAAGCACATTGTGTCGTCAACCTGGCGGAGCACCCAAGTGCTGCCCCGGTAGCTGAGTGGCTCACAGCTGAGGGGGTTCGTACCTTGAATGTTGCTGGGCCAAGGGCCAGTACCTGCCCGGAGGTTAGCCGCCATACCAGCCGTTTCCTTGAGACCCTTTTAAGTGATCAGGCAATGGCTGTTTTATAACGCTCAACCAGATCTTCTGGAATACGGACAGGCTTTGTAGTGCCAATATTGAGCAAGATGCCACGCTGAAGTGCTGTTGCACATACCTTTTCACCGACCACGATTTCGGCTTCAAGATTCATGGTTGCCCTGCCAAGACTGCTGCACCACATACGGCCTTCGGGTTTATCAAATAATTCGATGGATTTGTGGTATGTGATTTGGGTGGAATGGAGGATGGGGGCAGTATTTTGGGCCATGAGCTTGTCCAGGGGCAAGTGTTGGCGCAGTACCTCGGAACGGAGATCTTCTAGCCAACGTACATAGACCTGGTTATTTACATGCTGTGCAAAATCAATGTCATAGGTTTGAACGGTGAATGGGAGTGTCACCATAAGGGGGCGGGTGCCGGGGGGTGCTATCAGCATTTTATTTTTGCCCTACCGATTTGAGTGCACGATCAATCTCACGCTTGCTTTCGCGTTCCTTAATGGCTTCCCTTTTGTCATGGGTCTTTTTACCGCGACAGAGACCCAATAGGACTTTAACTTTGCCCCGCTTAAAATAAACCCGTAATGGTGCAAGGGTAAGCCCTTTTTCTGCCATTTTCTGGCCAAGCTTTTCTATTTCCAGCTTATGCATAAGGAGCTTGCGACGGCGCTCGGGCTCATGATTATTGATATTGCCCTGGAGGTAGGGTGCAATATGGGAACCGACCAGATACACCTCGCCCTTTTGGGTAATGTCGGCATAGGAATCCTTCAGGGTCATACTCCCTTTGGTCCGTAATGACTTTACCTCTGTGCCTTGCAAGGCAATACCCGCTTCGATGGTATCCAGGATTTCATAATCATGGCGGATTTTGCGGTTATTTGTAATTAATTTTTCACCCATAGGGCGTGTATTATGGCGATTTGCACGGATAAGAAGCAATGTTTATCGTTAAAAAACGTAACTACCTGGCTTCCAACCTTAAGGTAAGGAGGACATCCTCCCGGATCAAATCGTCAGTCTTGCCTGGGTAAACAATGCCGAAGTCCGTTCGATTGATAGAAAACTCTGCTTCTCCTTGCAACGTTCCACTTGTCAACGACAAGGTTGCTGGAAATGAAATGAGCTTGGTAATACCATGAAGCGTCAAGTTCCCGGTAATAGTATATCCGTCATCTTTCTTTTCGATCCGGGTCGAGTTGAATGACGATTCGGGGAATTTAGCGACATCGAAAAAGTCTTCACTTTTAAGGTGGCCTGTTAAACGCTCACTATCCGAATGTGTTGTGTCAGTAATTACAACGATAGCAATAACAGCTTTTTCAAGATCATCACCCGGCACTGTGACAGTTCCACTTATGCCATTAAATCCGCCAGTGTGGCTCCCCGTCACCTTGGAGCCCACGAATGCGATACTTGTAGCATCGGTGAGCGTATAAACAGTGGCATCACTATCTGTAGCAGTGGGTGCAGTCGCTACAGCGCTACTAAGCTCGGCAGCTGGCTTACCTTTTGTAGGATCCTGGCAACCGCTTATCAAGAGGGTAGTAAAAGCTATACAGAATAGTAAAGAGACGTTTTTTAACATAGGTAATCTTTCAGGATGTTGAAAAGTGGACACATTCAAAAAACAGGGATTATTACACTGTTTATTCCTGGGGCAAGCTAATTATTTCAGTTTATTTCCCATGGATTAAGGATTTCTTGGCGTTTTCGAAGAAGTGAAGTACAGCAAGCTTCTGTGGAAAGTCACGGACTTCGACCTCACTGATTTTTTGATCAAGGCGATGAATGAGCCATTGAATGGATTTTTTGTTTCTCAACAGTTTTCCATGGTGCTCAACATAGACTGGATTGGTGTGCACTTCAACATCCTCGCGCCCATTACTTGCTTTAGCAAACCCATGGGCAGCGACCCATTGCGTACCTTCAGTTTTAATGCTTGTCTTATAGATGATTGGCATCTGACGGTTATCAACAGGGATGGACTGTACAACTTCACCATTACGGAGAATATCCAGGGTGTCGACTTGGGCCACCACGGAAGAGAGTTCCGTATAGACAGTTAGGTTTGTTTCGGCTTTCTCTGCTTCCAATGTCCCACCCGGGCCAACGCCATCGACTTCCAGCAAGAGCATGGGGCCAGTCGTAATAAAACTTTGCCCTGCTTTAGCACCCTCAACCCAGTTTTCCATGGTGGGTTCATTCGGCATATAGACATAGGTGCGACAATCGCCCAAGGCCCTGCAATAGGGGTAGTCACTTGCCCCGACCGCAGGAAAACGGAAACCTGCGTTGAGGATATGGTACCAGCCCGCGAGACCGATGCCACGATATACAGCGAACTGGAGGAGCTCGACACCATCCGTATTGCCCTGCGTGAAATCCGCATAGATTTCCTTTTCATAGCCGCCGTGGGCGTGGAAGGAAGTCCCACCAAGCCGCCGGGTTTCTGCACCCACTGCATTAAAGAGAGGCCAGTG
>CALAXS010000627.1 GCA_937895305.1 uncultured bacterium | reverse complement strand
CCCCTTATGATGCTCGTCATGCCCGTCGACAAAGTCGCTGCGACGCTCCTGCCCTTGCTCATCTTATGCGACATGAACGCCATCTATCACCATCGCCACAACAAGGACTGGCGCCAGATCATGGCCATTTACATTCCCGCCTGTGTCGGCATCCTCCTGGGTGCAGCCGTGTGGTGGAAAGTGGGCCAAACCGGAATCGAAGCCTACAGCCTCCCCATCAAACGCTTTGTCGGCATCATCGCCATCCTTTTCGCCCTCTACATCCTCGCCAAAGAAAGCTCCATGCGCTGGGTAGCCCACCACAAAGCGGGAAAAAAGACCGCCGTCCTCGCTGGTGTGTCCGCAGGATTCACCTCCACCATCGCCCACGCTGCCGGACCCATCGTCAGCCTCTACATGTTTTCCCAGAACATGGGTAAGTCTCTTTTCGTCGGGACCGTCGCCTGGACCTTCACCCTCATCAACCTCACCAAGTTACCCTTCTACACCTACGTGGGCCTTATCAAGACCGATGTGCTCAGCTTCGACCTTCTCCTTATCCCCCTCATCCCCATCGGCTCCTGGCTCGGGCATTGGATGCACCACCATGTCTCCGAAAGTAAATTCAACCGCGTTATTCTGGTGCTCACCCTCATCGCCGGGATACAGCTCACCTTCAACATTCAGGTGATTCAATGGGTACTCGGCCACTTCGCAGGATTGAGTGTAGCTGGTTAGATCCCGGATAGGCTGGAATGGGTGACAAAGTCACACACTTCGACTGCAAGCTGGTATACCGTTGGGGGGATTCCCAATCAAGTTGGGAATGACAGGGAAGTTGAGCAATAGCCAGGGGACACGTTTTTTTGCAAGCCAAGCTATGGCCTAGAACGACTCCAGCAACGCCTCATCCGATGAGTCAATGTTCGCCGTATCACCACCATAAGGCCAGTCAAGGGGCGGTGCAGTTCCGGTCAGGTAAGCCTCCTTGTACGTTCCCCCCTGGGTACCCTTAAAGCGATCAATGTTGTAGAAGGTGATGCCACTTTCCGGCACATCAAACTCTTCCACCGGCAATCCTTCATGGGCAATCTGCATAAAATCTGTCCAGATAGGACAGGCCAGGCGACCCCCGGTATAATCCGCGCCCCGTCCCAATGGACGGTTGTCCTTATAGCCCACCCACACCACACAGGTGTACTGCTTCGTGAACCCGCAAAACCACACATTCCGACTCTCATTCGTCGTGCCCGTCTTGCCACCCCGTGGCCGATTAATCACATGGGTCCGCCACCCCGTGGGGTAATAGCCATTGCCCGGCTCACAGACCCCCTCCAGCATACTCGTCACCACATAGGCCACACGCGGGTCAATCGCATTAATCTCGCTCGTCGCAGAGGCCGTGTAATCATACAATTGCAAACCATCACGATCCTTGATTTCGGTGATCATAATCGGGTCATAGCGATCCCCGCCATTAGCAATGGTCGAATACGCCACCGCCTGATCCAGTACCAGAACATCATGGCTCCCCAGGGCCAGGGTCAATCCCGCTGCGTCATCAATGGGTGTTGTAATACCACAACTCTGCAGGTAGGAGCGCACCAATGGAAAACCCAACTGGTCGATAAGCTTGACCGATACAATATTGATGGATTTCTCCAGGGCATGGCGCAAGGGGATAGGCCCATAAAAGTCACTCCCGAAATTCTTCGGCCGCCACGGCTTTCCCGCACCATCGCGTCGTTCAAAAGGCTCATCAAAAAATACGGTCGACGGGGTCATCCCGCTCCCGATTGCTGCCGCCCATACAAAAGGCTTCACACTCGAACCCGCCTGCCGATGGGCCTGTGTTGCATTGTTAAATTTATTGGTTTCAAAATTACGTCCCCCCACCATAGCCCGCACAAAGCCCTGCATGCCATCCCGATTATCCAGACACACCAAGGCCCCCGATACCGGGACAAACTCCGCTTCCTTCCCCTGTGCCGTCAAGGACGTCAACTTCTTCTCGTCAAAGGCATCCAACGCCGTCAGCAAAACGTCTTCCGCAGCTTCCTGCAATTTCATATCCAGGGTCGTATGGATTTCCAGCCCATCCTCAAACACGTCCTCCTGGTTATACTCGGCCAGCAAGAACTTACGTACCTCCTCCACAAAGTACGGAGCCTGGAATCGATTGGGCTTCCACACGCTCTCACCTGCTGCATCCAATGCAATTCGTTCCTCCGGGGTTATCACCGATGCATCCATATCCTCCAATATCGCCACATCATACTCTGCCTTCGTAATAAAATTATTCCTCAACATTTGCTCCAATACAATATTACGACGGCTTAACGCATTCTCCGGATTATTGAACGGTTCCTGCTTATTCGGTAAACGCAACAATCCCGCAAGCATGGCCGCTTCCGCGAGGGTAACATCCCGCGCACTCTTGGCGAAATACTGCTGTGCCGCCGCTTCCACCCCATAGGCACTAATGCCCAGGAAAGCCTGATTCAGGTAGAGTTCCAGGATTTCATCCTTCGTGAATTTCCGTTCAACCTGAAGTGCGACAATCGCTTCCGTAACCTTTCGCTTCATCGTGCGATCCAGGCCCACCTGTAAATCTTCCACATTCCGCACCACCTGCTGCGTTACGGTACTCGCGCCCCGGGCACGTCCCTTGCGGAATAAATCCATCGCCCCATTCAAGATTGCTAGTGGGCGCACCCCCTTATGCTCGTAAAACTTGTCATCCTCCGTCGCGATGAAGGCCTTCACCATATGCAAAGGCATATCGCTGATGCGAATGAGCTGCCGCTGTTCAATGGTGAATTCCCCCAAGGCGGTACCATCATCCGTATAGATCTTGCTCCCAATCTTCGGGCGAAAATCCTCCAATGCCTCAATGGTCGTTTTTGCATCCTCCAGGATCCAGACAAAGACCCCCATGGCCGTACCACCTAAGGCGGCAACGACCATCATAAGGATAAAAAAGACCCACCCACAGCCACGTCCTCTCGGAACGGCAGGAGTTTGAGGAGCATTCGATTCAGACATGGCGTAATCCTATCACGGGCCATTAAGAAGGGGCAAAGAATACCCCCCACGTTCAGGGGCATACATTGCTTTTTTAGGTGCATCATATTGCAAGCTGGTGATACCAGCACACACAACCCTAATCCCACCAGGCTCCACCAGGTTCCCTGAAAATAAAATGCCCCGACCTCCCGCTTGAGGAAGGCCGGGGTGGCTTAGCACAACACGTCCCTGTGTTAGTCTCTACCCGTTAAACCGATTCATCGAACAACTGTACACGCACCTGCTCCGAACGCAGTGCAGCCTGCCGTAATTCCTCCGCTGGAATTTGCTTCACCACCACACCCTCATCATCAATGATATGGGCGATAACCTGACCGTCCCGCTCATCAACCTGCAAATGCGGTCGATGCGATCGTATTGTTGACGATACAGGCGCACGCTCTTTAGGGTGTGGTACAGCTTCTTCAGTGCTCTCCTGCTTACGGGTAACGCCGACCCTGAGTTGATTGACTACAGGGAGAGCTTCCGTTATTCCTTGTATTTCCATGATTCTATACCTTTGTTATTAAACATCTACTCCAGCAACGATAACGCAGACTGTGGCAATAAATTCGCCTGTACCAGAACGGACGTTCCGGCATCCACCAGGATTTTATTTCGTGTGAATACAATCGTTTCATGGGCAATATCCGCATCACGTATGGCACTTTCTGCCGCCGCTGCATTCTCTTCCTGAATCGCAAGGGTATTGACGGTGAATTCCAGACGATTCTGAAACGCACCCAGATCACCCCGTAGACTTGAAACACTCTGAAGTGCACGGTCAATGGTGCTGATGGTGGATACGGCCAGGGCGACAGTGCTTACAGCGACCTTTGAGATACCCAGATCCCCGGTCTTTGCACCCTTTACCGTAACATTCAGGGTCTGACTTACCTTGGCACCCGTCTGCAACGTAATGGTCTGTTTCGAACTCAATACCGATATACCATTGAAATTTGTGTCCAGGGCAATATCA
>CALAXS010000626.1 GCA_937895305.1 uncultured bacterium | reverse complement strand
AGGCAAAAAATTTCCTCTACCTGATTAACAGCGAGAATTTTGCTACCAAACAGGATTTTATCAACGCGGTCGCTGCTACAAATTTCGACGTCATAATCATGGATTTGTATCACAATGAAGTGGCCTATACCGCCAATGAAATTAATGCATTAAAGACCAAGCAGAATAGCGGTACACGGATGGTGCTTGCCTATATGAGCATCGGCGAGGCAGAGGACTATCGTGCGTATTGGCAAAGTAGCTGGGATTCAAATCCACCCCAATGGCTCGGCGCAGAAAACCCCGTCTGGGCAGGCAATTACAAAGTGAACTATTGGGATGCAGCCTGGCAGGCCATCATATTCGGGAATGGAAGTTCCTACCTCAAGAAAATACTGGATGCCGGTTTTAACGGTGTTTACCTTGATCTGGTGGATGCCTTTGAATACTTTGAAGAATAGACGCCTTCATTCCACCAAGCCCATCTACTCCGCTGCGATTAACCCTTCAAACTCATCCGTGTATACCGCAGCCAGGACGTCAGAGTGGAGGATGATGACATTCTCATCGTTCTTTGTGTCGGCACTGGCAGAGAAATTATAGCTCCCCGTGATGACCGTCTTGTTATCAATGATGATGCACTTGTGGTGCATGGTATAGGTATTCGTATCCAGATAGACCTTGGCGCCTTTTTCCTCCAGCCACTCGTCGCGACTATACTGGTTTGATGCGTTGCGCGATTCAAACACGCCCCGCACCGTAACGCCACTCTTGATTCGTTTCGCCATAGCCTCCGCGATGGGACGACTGGTAAAGGCAAAGGCCATAAAGTCGATGGAGGTGGTGGCTTGTTCCAGCTCAGCAATGATTTCGTCGCCCACATTGTCCTCGGGTGCGAAGTAGATCTCTAAGCCCATTTCATCTGTGGCGAGTGCAGGCGGTGTATTGTCCGTTGATGAGGCACCGCCAAACTGACCATGCAGGAACATCTCTTCGAATTCACCGCTATAGGCTTTTGCGACTTCCGGGATTTCAATCTGAAGCGCATTGTTATTGTTGCGGTACATACCATTCTCAGTGATATTGGTGGATCCGGTCCAGACCACACGATTATCGATGACACAGAATTTATTGTGCATGAACGCATTGCGCTCGTCGAAGACAACCTCGATACCCGCAGCCATACATCGCTGTACTCCAACACGATTCTGGTAATCCGAGTCGGACACAATGCGCACCGCTACCCCGGCCTCTTTACGCGCGATGAGTGCATCCGCTACGGACGGCAACTGGAGTTCATAGAAGGCCGCATCAATACTTTGTGTGGCATTTTGGATGAGACTTACCAGTGCATCATCAATCCCCCAGGGGCTCGTCCGGCTGGTCGGTGCGAAACAAACCGTCACCGGCCCTTCAGTCACGACCCGTCGATTAATCCCCGTGTTCACCGTTTCCTTAATCTCGTTAAGGATGGAGTCCGGATTCTCGCGAATCTCATCCAGTCGTTCATAGAGGGCTTCGGCCTGGGACTGGGCCTGCTTTGCATCATCAAAGAGTTCCCGGATTGTACCACCATTATAAAAATGCCAGATGATATAGACGAGGGGCAACACTATCGCCAGGAACAGCAACACCAAAAACAGGTTTTTGATTCGTCGGAGAAATTTACGCATGAACTTTCAATACCACGACTTCATTCAAAGTTGCCTGAACCCTTATTTTTGCGTTACAACAGCGACCCAATACCCATTGGATGGTGCATTCAATGGAATCGTTGCACCACCCTGCACCGCACTGCGCTCTTCCCACGTGCTGCTATCCACATTCAACCATTGAAGAAAGTACTTGCCCGCGTGGGGAGTCAGATCGAGGTTCACACTGCCACCCTGCGGGAAGTATACCGCATATTCCTTGCCCGGTTCCGCTGTGCAATAGGCTTCGTTCTCTTCACGGTCACCCAGCAAGTCGTTGTGGGGCTCACAGTTGAATATATTGATGCGTTCCGTTACTGCACGCATACTCTGCAAATGAGCTTGCACTATTTCATTTAACCCCAGACCTGCCGGGGGCCGATGAAAGCGTGCGGACGCCATACCGCCAAAAACATTGCGCCAGAAACGTTCAATGCCATCGCGGTCCTTACCAAAATTATAAGCGTCCGAACCGTAGATCTTCACACAATTCAACGGCCGGGGTTGCACTGCGATGCGCTGCCGTTGCTTCTGCGCATTGTCCCAGTGCTGCTGCCCCTTCTGATGGTTATTCTGCGAGATGTCTACGAAGTCATAAGTTTCCGGATGGTCAAAAGTGTTATTATGCATGGGGTGATCCAGGTTATGGGGGTCCCACATCTCAGTCGTATAAATCTTAACGCCCTTTTCCGCCGCACGTTCCTTCATAAACGTGGCCCAGTACTTTCCCCATTCCGCCGTGACCGATGTTTCATTGTCCATGCAATAAAGGACATTCCCATACTTGAGCGAATGATGCAGCAACTTGTTCACAAACTTCTGCTGATACTTTAAAACCTGCTTCTGATTACGCTCCGCAGGTACCGACCAGAAAAAATTATTCTGCGTTGCCACCGGATGAGAATCCACCACCGTCGGCAGGCCCGTCTCCTCCGCCGTGTAGTTAATGTTTACGGTCGGGTTAAATGGATTGTTTGGCCAACGCGACTGATAAAAATCAAAAGTAGCCCACACCTCAATCTGCACCATAATGTCGCGCGCCGCGGTGAGTTTTAAAAACTGCTCAAAACGTTGCCAATACTCCGGATTAAACTGCTCCAGGTCATAGCCCTTTTCCGTTTTCAGAAACGCCCACACATTCCCCTCGTCCCGACTCGACATAGTACACCGCACATAATTTCCCCCCACCGACTGTAGGAGATCCAGATGCGCTTCCAGGTTTGGAATCTGAAAAAGATTGTCCTCCACCGACCCGCCAATGAGCAGTGTGGGTTTACCCTTATACGCCCAGTACGACGGGTACTCCTCGCTGATAGCGATACCCTTTTCCTTCGCCATCGCAACACCGCAACACAGCACCACAAGGAGCCCACAACATAGATACCGCAGATTAGTCTTCATTAATAAATGCCTCGATTGCTGCTTCCACACCTAAACGTGGACTGCTTAAAACTGGAATGCCTATATCCTTACATAACACTGCCGCAGGGGCCATGGACGCTTGCGCCAATACAATGACATCATACCCGTTGCATTGTGTTTCAAGGTAGGCCACTATGCCCCCACAATACCTATCCATATCGCCAGACACAAAATGCGCCCACACCGCCGGGATAAATTCACAGGATATATGAGGAGACTGCTTAAGTTTTTCAGCAGAGCTTTTCACCAGTTCCAGCGTGGGTCCCAAGGTGCTTTCAAGGGCAGCCACAATCAGAATTCGACCGTGCTGCACCGCTGCATCCGCCATGGCCCGGTCGATGCGCATGGCCCTAAAAGCACCTCCCGTAACCATCCCTTCGGCTGGGTTGCCAATGGTGGAACAGGTACACACCACGACTCGTGCACCAGACTCTGCCGCATTACCCATAGCCGCCTCAATACGCTGGGCCAGTTCCACCGTGATACCATTCACCTGGGCCTCCTGTAACAGGTCTTCGCGCACAGTATGGTGCAGCCTGAGTTCCGGAGCGAGTTCGTGCATCAATACACCAAAGGTTTCAATGTGTATAGTACCCGTATGTAAAAAAGCGATGTCAGGCATCATATATTTCCTATTCTATTCAGCATGTATAGACTTGATTAACCCAGTCGATTTAAAGTTGAAACAAGGTACTTAGCTGACCCGTCATTGCGAGCCGAGTGTAAACGAGGCGTGGCAATCTGGCTTGGTCCAGAAAATGTTGGTGCCGGAGTCATAGCTGCCACTGTCCAATCGTCTGGACCAAGCCAGATTGCCGCGTCGGCTGCGCCTCCTCGCAATGACGTGTATTTAATAGACCAATGTTGAGAATAAGGCCCCTTTTAACAAGTTAACGCTTTAACAAATAGTCACAGTTAATCACCTTCTCCACCAGGTCCAGCGGTACATAAAAATAATGGTTGGACGACTCATAGCCCATGCGTGAGTCCCGCGTCTGAATCGCGTGCAGGTCTTTCGCCAACGACAGGCCTTCCAGTATGTACTTCTCCAAATCGCCCTGACCCGCGTCTCTTGCATGTACATAACGCGCCTGATTCGTCACACTCAGATAATGCAACGCGGCGGCCTGCATGACCTGCAATTCTTTTTGTAGCGCAGGGGAGGGGTTATCCCCGACGGCCTGCACCAGCGTACCGTGGGCACTGGCAAATCCCGTCGCTACTTTATCAAACTGCTGGATAAATATCTCCGCCGGATACTTGCTCCGCCAGCCCTGCAAATCATCGTAGGGTATGCCCACCATGGTCGAGGCATAGCCTGTGTTTTCAGCATAGAGCAAGTTGGCCGGACCCATCTGGATCGGTGCACGATAGACCACGCCACCATCGTAGGGAAACTCGCTCAGGGCCGTGCTGCATCGTTCCCAGGCCGTCACCACTGCCGGGGCATGTTCCGCGCCATAACGTCGCGTTGCCACCTGCAGCATGGCCGCCTCTACAGTGATGTCTTTATCCCCCCCCATGACCGCGATAATCTCCAGGTTGGGCGAGGGATAACCCCCCAGACTCCAACCCAGCATCATGCCGTCCAGATTCGCCTCACGCAGGTTCGCGCCGTGCTGCGCCACGTTGGCCAGTGCCGGAATGTAGGGTACCGCCGACAGTTCCCATGTGTTCCCCGCCTGAATCTTCGCGATAGTCTTCAATCCTCGCGCCCGTGCTGCTGCCCAATGCTTTGTCGCACGCGGTCCGGGTCCAATGGTAGAGATGGAATACTCGCCCACCGTATTCGCCACACCGCCGCGATTGATGGGGATGCTCCACTCACTCACACTCTGGAGGGCCACACCGTCGGGCAATGCATTGATGGCGTCTATGGCCCATTCATCGCGCCAGCCCCAGTCCCAGGCGATGACTTCCTGCTTACCCCCGGCTTGTTCTATCCCGTTCTTAATCGCTGCACTCACACCCGCGATGGTGCTCGCCGGGCCGATGTCTTTACAACGTGGACAGGTATCGCCCCGACCATGGGACCAGCAGTTGGTCGGATTTTCCGACGCAGTAATGGTAAAGAAACCCCGAAGCTCCGGCACGTTCTCACAAATATGGGCGATGCTGTCGCTGAGGTACGCCTGTACCGCCGGCGTGTTGGTGCACAGTGTCGCATGGTCGCCCGTCACCACCCCTTTCAGTTCGGGATGCTCATCAAAAAAAGCCAACGGCATAATACGCGGTTCGTTCATGTAGAGGAAGATGCCGATGCCATGCTTCTGCGCACGCTGTGCCAGGGTGCGTAATCGCGTCAGACGTTTTTCGTGATGCTCGCTAAGCGATGTATCCCACGGGAAAGGCGCCAGGGTGTGCAACACCACATGCATCCAGACCCCGTCCACGCCCGATGCCGCCAGTTGTTCCAGGTACGCATCCGGGTAGGGGTCGATGTCCTCCTCTAATAGAGGGTCGCCGAAAAGCCCGAAGTAGGACGAACAATAGCGGGGTGAGAACGCACTCTTCTTGATTTCAGGTTGATTGCCTGTGGGTGTGGAAAGGTCACGCACAAACTGAAAGAGGGGTTCATGCATAGTGTCCGGTCCATCAGGAAAGTGGGCCTTCACCGTTGCGGCGATTTCCGCTTCCCGCGCAAGAACTGCTTCGGTAGGTGCTGCATAAACCAGCGCTGGACAATTGGGTTTCATACTCCCCAGTTTGATGTAGAGGAAGTCGTCCTCCTTCAACGTAAAGGCCAGTTGCTCCTCCGTATAGTCCAGCAACGCCAGCAACTGCGGGTAGGGCAGCAGATGCCAGTTGCGACGAATCACCGTGATGTACGAACGTCGTTGCAGGTCTTCCGAAATGGTACCCGGGTCGCTAAGGCCCATGGCCGTGCCCAAGCGCAACACCTCTTCCTCGCTACAATCCAGTACCGTCGCCATGCGCTCACGCGGCACCAGTTGCCAGTTTCGCCACACGAAAGTGTGGGTTGGCGTGGGGAAGTGGTCAAAGGCTACGGGTGCCCTGTCCGATGTTGCAGGTAGCTGCAGGCTGCTGATGACGGTGAGTAACAATGCTGTGACCATGAAGGTGTTCTCCGTTAATCGAGTAAATAATAAAAGTCTGTATGTTCCAATATAGAATTTTCGAATAGGTCTTTCAATAAAGGCCCATCACTTTTTTTGTCTTATCACAAGGACTTAACCTCACCCGTCATTGCGAGGAGCGTAGCGACGTGGCAATCTGGCTTGGTCCAATCGACTGGACAGTGACAGTCAAGTCTCCGGCACCAACATCTATCGGACCAAGCCAGATTATCGCCTCGTTATACTCTGCTTGCAATGACGGGTTTTCGAGTCATTGTCGATTGGAAACATTGTTTGGGCAACTATAAAAAAAAGGCCCGAAGGTCAGCATAACCTCCGGGACCTATTTATACAATATAGACGAAAGGGTTTAACCCAGCTTCCACTCACCGCGATACTTGCGGGTCAGTAATCCGTCGAGGGCTTCATTGCCAACAAAGCTTTCCTTGACCGGGTCCCACTGTAATGTTGTGCCTACCGTATGGGCAATCTTGGCCAGGTGACCAATGGATGCCGCGCGGTGTCCTGCTTCCACAGGCGCGATAGGTGCTTCGCGGGACTGGATACTGTTCAACCAATCTTTAACGTGGTTGCCTTCCTTGCGGAAGCGGAAACGATTTTTACCGCCACGATCTTTACGGATGTCTTTATCACTCAGGTTCATACCGCTACGGGAAACAAAAATCCACTTGCCATCTTCACCGAACCACTGGGTACCGTTGTCACCGTTTTTCGTGAACACTTCATCCAGCGTATTGGTACTGCCCATGGTCATGGTGACCCCACCTTTATAGGTGTAACTTGTGCGATACCGTTCCGGTGAATTATAGAGGTTGTTCTTCTCCTTGGAGAATTCCCAAATCTCCGGCACGATTTCCTCCGGTCCTGTTTCGCTCCAGTCCATGGCCATATTCGCGATGTCACCATGGTGCCCGATCCAGTCCATCATCTGACTGCCGCCAAAACCCATCCACCAGCGCCAGTTCCAGTCCAGACGTTCAGGATGGTACGGTGCCCACTCCGCAGGGCCCACATACATATCATAATCCAGGTAGCTGGGGGGTTCCGGGTATTCCATAACCCACTTGGCGTGACCGCCATCGGGCAGGCCCACAATGACATGATTAATTTTACCAATGGCGCCATTCTTCACCAGTTCACAGGCTTCCTTCATCTGGCTCGATGAACGCTGCATGCTGCCGACCTGCAAAATAACATTGTTCCGCTTCACCGCCTCTACCACGGCCCGGCCTTCACCCAGAGACCACGTGAGGGGCTTCTCGCAATAGATGTCCTTTTTGTTATTGGCGGCTTCAATGGCGATGAGCGCATGCCAGTGATCCGGTGTACCGATGATGATGGCATCCAGATCGTCCAGCGCGCACACTTCCCGGAAATCCGCAAAGGTACGGCAATCCTCATTGCCATAACGCTCGTCCACCTTCTTCTTCGTATTGCGCAAATTATTTTCGTTCACATCACACAACGCCGTCACCACAGTATTCTTCTGGCCCATGGCCGCACCCATAACGCCATTCCCCTGACCACCACAACCTATCAGACCGATGTTGACTTTCTCGCTGGGCGCGACTGAACCGTCAGCACCCAACGCGGTGGACGGAATGATAAACGGGGCTGCGGACGCAGCGCCCAGACCCGCCATAAAGGTTCTCCGCGACATGGACGTACTTTTCATTTGCTTCGACATTTTCCGCTCCTCTTTCGATTAAACCCCTGACCTATATGTCTGATAGACACAGCGTTACGCTGTTTAGTTTCGACTTTATACTTTAATCAGCCCGCGCAGTCCCCGTCAACATGAAATCGCACGTACAATAAATCACTTGACATCACACTGGAAACGTGGTCTAATTGCACTGAACAGGAATTCAGACAATATCTATTCAGTAGGAGATCCCATCATGGCAAAAGGCCTCACCCATAGACAACAGGAAATCCTCGACTTTGTTATCACCTCTATCCGCGAAGAAGGCACCCCGCCCACCATCGCGGAAATAGGCGAAGAATTCGGCATTTCCTCCACCAATGGCGTCAATGACCACCTCATCGCCCTGGAAAAGAAAGGCTTTATCGAGCGCAGCTCCAAAGCCCGCGGCATCAAAATCACCGGTCATGCCGCAATCGGCCTCTACCGTAGCGAAATCGGTGTCCTGCCTCTCGTCGGGCGTGTCGCTGCCGGGACCCCCATCCTCGCCGAAGAGAATATCGAAGAACACATCCCCGTGTCTGCCTCCATGGCCGACAGAAATGCTTTCTGCCTAAGGGTTTACGGCGATTCCATGATTGACGACGGTATCTACGATGGCGACATCATCGTTGTGGACCAGGACAAACGAGCCAACAAAGGCGATGTGGTCGTGGCCCTCGTGGAAGACGAAGCCACCGTAAAACACTTTTATCCCAAAGGCGAAATGATAGAACTCCGTCCCGCCAACGCATCCATGTCCCCCATGCTCTTCCCCGCACAAGATGTAAAGCTCCAGGGTGTTGTCATAGCACTACAACGGTCCATCAACTAGTCGAACAAACATCTGTGCATCCGTCATTCCAGCGAAAGCTGGAATCCAGCAAACCCTGCAATATCAACCGGCTAACGTTCTGGATAATGCTTAAAGGGTCGGATTATTTTTTGCCATATCCAACGAGAGCTGACTTCTTGATAATCTCGCTCTCTGTCGGCAACAGATAAAACTTTCGCGCCGCCCAAAGCGCAATCAGGCCCGTAATGGGATAGAGGATGATGAGCTGCGGTGCAAGGGCTATATTGCCCACACCAAAAGCACCTACAACACTTGTACCGAACGGTGCTGGCAAGAACATACCCAGACAAGCCACGGTGCACACATAGGCCAATTCCAACTTGAGTGCCGATGCCAGCAAAAGCAAGCCCCTGAACTCCAGCTTGAACAGTTGAATCGTCGATTGAATCAGGTAAAACAAAAAGGCCGCATTGATAAGGACATATAAACAAATAAAAGCATTGGTATATTGTCCTTTTTCTCCCGCATCTATATCGGGAGCGAAGCCAGTACCCCATACAACCAGAGACATTAACAACAAAAGTATACCCACGGAGACCACGACCGTATTGATTACGGCAAAGCAGTAGACAACATACCGGGTCAGCTTACTGACGCCCCCGCTAGGCGCAGGAACCTGCGGTACATCCACTTCAACGTCACTTTGTTCATGTTCTGTCATGTCTAACCCTCCGGCACTCTATTCGGTTCCTGAAGCATACACTATGCTATATGATTTAACGAGGCAATTGCCGCGTTTCGGCCTCCCCATTATCAGCCGAAGTTCCAGACTCAGGTTAAGCATGATCACGGGGAGACCCCTGCTTTCGCAGGGGTGACAAAAGGGATACGGGGGTGACAAAGGTGTTTGGTTTTCCCCTCGTTCCCATGCTCCGCGTGGGAATGCATACGGAACCCAACGTTGAAATCAATCGCTGGCTATTCCCGTTTCAACGTCTCAAGATACGCCACGAGGTCCATCAAATCTTGTGCACTCATGGACGATGCGAGACCAGTAGGCATGAGCGATACCTTGGAAAGCTTTTTCGCTTCCACGTCGTCATTGGTCAGAGTGTAGGTCTTGCCTTCCGAGTCCATGAGGGTGAAGCCGTTTTCATCTTCCGAGGTGATGAAACCGCTGATGAAGCCGTACTCGTTGCTCTTTACGATGAAGACCTGATACTCGTGACTGATGGCCGCACTGGGATTGAGGATGGTCTCAAGGAGTCCGTCCCGGCCATACTTCTGGCCGATGGTGTTCAGGTTCGGACCCACCGCACGCCCTTCATCACCTACTATATGACAGCGAGAGCATTGGACCATTTCTTCGTTGGAGAAGACCAGCTTACCCTTCACCGGGTCACCCTCCATGGCGAGTAATTCGGCGATGGGCGGCAGGGCCTGACCATCTGCGGTCAAATCACGGGGGAGCAACTGCTCCGCCATCATGCGAATATCATCAAAGGGACTGGCATGGACCAACTCCTGCACTTCCAGCTGCACGTCTGGCGGAAGCGTCCCTTCCTCCACATGATTCATGAGATACGTTGCGCCCGATTTATCCGCTGCGAGAATCTGCACGCAGGCCTTCGCCACCATGGGCGACCGCGTTTCATCGGTAAGGATGCTGTGCAGTGCTTCTGCTGCAGCCATACCGCGCATCCCGCCCAGGGTGCGTGCTGCCTCAATGGCGATACCGCCTTTCTGCGTGAGCACCATAGTCTTGAGCGCTGTAGCATACGTATCCGCTTCGCTCATTCGCAGCATCGCGGCCAGACTTTGCACTTCGCGCAGGGCATTGCGACGCTCCTGCACAGTACGTGTCTCGTCTTGCGCACGTTCCATAAAGATGCCGGCAAAGGTCGGCCGTTTGGCCTGACGAATAAATTCAACGGCCTTTTCATAAGTCGCGTCGTCCCTGACCATGGCTTCAATGTAAGCATCCATGTTTTCGTTATTCATGACCTTGGCCCAGCGCTGTCCTTCATCATAGGCCAGCACCCACAAGGCATAGTCCGCCAAATCCTGGGGCAGGTCGCCAGACAGCAGTAACGATACAATTTTATCCCCTGCTTCAGGGGTGTTGATGGCATCCAGCACACGCAGCCCCATCTCGCGCAATTCCAAATCCAGGGATTCATCCAGGACCGCTTCCGCCGCAGGTGCCAGCGCGTCAGGACGATGCAACTGCAAGATAAGACCCGCAGCCACGGCTTCCCAGGTACCGTCCCATTCCGCTGCCAATGCTTCCGCGACAACCGCTTCACGACCCTGCCATGCAATCCCCAGGGCTTCACGGTAAATCCGGTCTTCCCCGTCATAGTGCAAGGCGAACTGAACCAGTTCTTCAATACTCCGCTCAAAGGGGGAGACTAAAATCTGACGTCGCACCGCTGCGTCGGAATCATCAACCAGGGTGCTGTCGATATGTAGTGGGTCCATGCCACGATTCGCAGCGATGCGTACCGCCAGGGTGCGAATCCGTCCATCCGAATCCTGCATCAAGGATTGGAGTAAGGGACTTGGGTCCGGCATGGCCAGAGCCATGACCCACAAACTCCGCGCACGTAGCACCGGGTCATTCTCCTCTGCCAGAATCCCGAAGGCCGCATAGTCATGGGCATGGGCCAGTTCCGTCAGCTTCTGGAAACCCAGATAACGCCGTGCCTGATTGGGTGATGCCACTGCTTCAGCAACGCCTCTGGGCGTATCCAGGTTAAAGGCATCGGCTGGGCTATGCTCGTCTATAGGAGCGAGACGGTAGATGCGCCCCTGCTCAAAGTCGCCCATGCGGTGACCGCCTACGCCGGGGTCATACCAGTCCGCGACAAAAATCGAGCCGTCCGGTGCCACACATACATCACTGGGCCGGAACCAGGTGTCCTCTTCGCTGCTCAGCAAGATGTGCTGTTCCCCGTCATAGCCCGCGCCATTGGCGGTCATGGGATACGACCGGATGACCCGCGGTCCTGCATCCGCATGAATCATGGCGTTCTGATACGGCTCAGGCAGCATATCCCCTTCATAAAACAAGAGCCCAGTGGGCGAACCAAAACCTGTACGTAACGTGGTGGGAATCACACCGGGCATGTGGGCGCGCCAATGCACTTCGTCCTGCTTGCGGTCACCCATGACACGCGGTCCGCCATAGCCATAATCGCCACCTTCCACCACCTGTACCATGCGCACCTGCTCGTTTCCATCATCGTCATTGTCCGACGACCAGATAGTGCCGAAGGAATCTACGGTGGGCTCATAAGGGTTGCGCAGATTCCATGCCAGCAATTCCAGATGCTCGCCATCCAGATCAGAACGCAGCACCGTAGCCCGGGAGTAGGGCTTTGTGTCCTCACCCGCTTTCACGGTATGCCCCGATTTGTCTGTTACCTCCAGACCCCTATCGCCTACCGTGTAATACAGTTTGTTGTCCGGGCCGTACATAATCCCGTGGAGCGTGTGGTCATGGTCTTCGCTGCTAAAGCCGGTAAGGACGGTTGTTTTTTCATCGGCCACGCCATCGCCATCCGTATCGCGCAGATAAAAGAGGTCGGGCGACATGCCCACATAAACCCGGTCACCCAACACAGCGATGGCCATGGGTGCCCGGAGGCCGGGGTCCTGATAGAAGGTCGTCGCCTTGTCGCATACACCATCACCATCCGTGTCTTCCAGCACGCGAATCCGATCGCCATTGTCCCGCGTTATGGGCTGGTTAAAAAGACGATAGTTCACCGCTTCACAGACCCAGACCCGGCCCGTGGCGTCGATGTCCATACACGTGGGATTGATGAGCATCGGCTCCGCAGCGAAGAGGGAAACCGCCAGACCCTCGGCCGGGGTTAATGCTTCAAGGCCCGCTTGCGGATCGAGTTGCGCCATAGCGTAACCACACAAGAGTGTCGCCAGAATGCCTAAAGTAGTCATCGTCTTCATGTTGCGATAAATGAAACCCATGCGTATCCCTCTTTCGATATTGGTTAATGAAGGATAGATTGTACGACGACAACAGTGTGAGCGCAACACGAAGGCACAACACAAATTTAAATGCTCTCCGGTCTTTTCAGCGGATGTTTGCGTTATCGCTTCGACTGCTCAGTCGTTTGGACCAAGCCAGATTGCCACGCCTCGCTTGCGCTCGTCTCGCAATGACAGGCGTGGTAGAGACATCACCCCCCTCCTGTCATTCCCAACTTGATTGGGAATCTCCCCAACGGTATCCCAACCCTCAGACGAAGCGTAATTATAAAGCTCAACTACGAACTAAAATTTAATGTCCAACGTGGCTGTATCATCCGCTGTCACCGATTCTATCCCGGTCAGCGTCATCCGTCCATCGCCTTCGCCCACATGGAGGGTGTAGGTCCCCTCGCGAAATACCTTGGGTCGCCAGGTCTTGCCCTGGATGCGCAGGGTATAAACAACGTCCCCGGTGAATTCATCTACCACCTGCACGACAGGATTGTCCTGTCCGTCCACGTTCAACGTAGGGAGCCAGGCAACCGCTTTGCGCCCATAGTTATCTTCCTGCTGAATATTCACGGGCCAGCCGGGGTAAGGCTTGTTCTTCGGGTCGGTGATGTCCACGTTGCGGGGCCAGCATTCCATAGTAATTTCGCGGGTCGACTTTTTGAATTTAACAATGCCATAGCCCGCTGCGCGCGTGGTGAGTAATTTCCCGTCCGTGGGTTCCTTGTCCGGGTTCGCCACGGCATGGACCGTCAACTTGTTCCCGAATCCGTCATAGTGCTGGCCCGTGTAGTTCGGTGCGCCGGGCTCACGATTTCCGCCCGGTTCCAGCGGATCCCACCAGCGCAGATAGAGGTTCGCGATGGACGGCACACAGAAGGAATAGCCCGCGTCGTTCCAGTCGTTGATGCCATGGTGAAACACACTGCCCAGGTGCTGGTCCCCGGCGAGCATAAAGGCGAAGCCCCTGCGGATTTCATGTAAGGCGCGGTTACGACCCGCCTGGGGCCAGCCGTTGGAGTCCATATCCGCGTGGAGTCGTCCGTCCATCTTGCCGTGGATGTGGGCACCGCCGCAGAAAATCGTCTGCGACAGCACGGTCTTCATCTCGGCATTCGTCCAGTCCGTGGCCCAGTCTTCCAGAAAAGCCAACTGGCGCACGCCCAGAAGTTTCGCTTCGGGCAGGTCGATGGTGCGCGGGTCGTAGTTCGGGTCATTGATGTGGTCCGGGCGTGGCCCCATCTGGGGGATGATACCTGCTGGCCCGGTCTTGAACTTGCGGTCTTCAATAATGGCGAAATCGATACCCCCCACATTGAGGGACGTGTAATACACACCAATGCCGTTTTTGATGGGCGTGGGGTCATAGGGGTCCGGCAGGTGGCTGGTTTGTGCGCGTTCCACCTGCTGCACATACTTCGGCGACATGAGATAGCCGCCGTCTGCAGCACCGGGCAGTAAGGCTTTCTTGCCTTCCTCGCCCCAGAGGTTGGGCTGGCCTGCATCATGGTCGTCGGGAATAGTTACCGTGGGGATGTCCTTGATGATGTCGCCAAAGTCGCGGCCGAACTTCAGCCAGAATTGAAGGTGCTGTGTGTGGTTATACACCTGGTCGCCCGAGAAAAAGAGCAGGTCCGGCTGGATACGCTTGATGTTCTCCACGATGTCCGTGCGCGGAATGTCACCGCCATGGGGCTTGTTGACCGAGTTTCCCGTGAAGGCCGCAACCGTGATGGTGTCCTTGTCACTTGCGTCCTTTAGGATTGTCCCCTCGAAGGAGGCCCTGTCGCCATGCAAGACACGATACTTCGCGTCCTGCGTGTGATCCCAGTCCTCAATGCGGAAGAGGGCCGTCCAGCCATCGTCGATGACCTTCGCTTCTGCGATCTGTTTCCAACCGTCATCGCCCCGCTTAATCTCCAGACGTACCACACGGGGGTCGCCGTCACCCAGGGGATACAACTGGGTGTTTAATTTCAGAATATTGTTATGCACCGCGTACAGGGCGAAACAGATCTTGTCTTCCGCTGCCACCTTTCGGATGTTGTCTGTATCCGTCACCACGCTATAAGACGGGGATGCGAGCAATCCAAGTACAATCAGAAAACAAACTACGTTACGCATGACAAACTCCTTGAATAGCATTTCGGCGAAGGGAATTTAATTGTACGAGCAATAGCGGGACAGCGCAAGGGTATAGTCGATTTGTTTTTAGCGTAAAGACATAGCGTTTACACCCGGTGCTAATCCTTTACCCTACAGCTACCCTGCTGTGGCACAATAGATGCCATGCATGAGGAGACTTACGAAGACCGGTACACTACGCCCATGGAGCGTCGCTATGCCCGTGTATTGCGTGCGTATCGATGGCCCCTCAAGGGATTCCTGCGTCAGGCGCGGTACATTCTGCTGGAATTACGTTGGCGGCTGGGCGACGAAATCATGGCCATACCCGTCGTGGAGAATATGGTGAAGGCGTATCCCCATGATCAGGTGGCGTTGTGGTGTTCCTATCCCGAGATCTTTCGGCACATTGAAAAATTGACCCTCACTGATAAACCACCGCGAGAAGTGGATCGGTATTGCCTGTTGCGGGATGCATCACGTCGAAAACCACGCTTCGAAGATTTAGCGCTGAAAGTGGGTCTCCCCGTTGAGGAACACAGCCCGTCCTTGCCCTTAAAAGCAAAAAGTATTTACATACCCATTGATTTTGCAACGCTGAAAACCCCAGTGGTTGCACTGGCCCCGGCCACGACATGGGCAAACAAGCATTGGCCGGATTCATACTGGCGGCAACTGGCGGATTTATTACGGGCCAAGGGGGTTACCACGCTGGAGGTGGGCGCGAATCATGCACCGCTGGGACTGGGTCATGACCTGGTGGGCAAAACGGATGTGCTTCAACTGGCCCATGTGCTGCACAATTCAGATGCTGTAGTTTCGGTGGATTCGGGCGTAATGCATCTGGCGCTGGCAGTGGACACGCCTACGGTGGGTCTTTTCGGGCCTACTTCGCCGGACTATTACGTGCAGCCTCGCCCTGACTTTCATCCCCTGGAAAGCCTGGATTCTTGCGCAGGTTTCTGGAACAAGGACCGGGCCGTAGCGGAGCCGGGCAAATGTATTCTGGATCATGCTTCCTGCCTGGAGTCTATCCCGCCACAGGAAGTATTGGATCGGGTGCTGGCGGCGTTGCCATGAAGGTACTCTTTCTCACCCTCTATCCTGAAATGGCAGCCAGCTCACGGTATCGCGTACATCAATTCATCCCTTACCTGACTGCGCAAGGAATGGAATGTACCGTGGCCTGTGCGGTGGAGGAAAAGGTATGGCGTAATTATAGCGGACCACAGCGAAAGGGGCGACCCTTCTGGTATCACTTGCATGAGACCCGCACACGACGGAAACAGTTGCAGCGCCTGAAGGGCTATGATTGCATCTTTTTGCAAAAGGGCCTCATGACAGCCTACCTGAAAGGGATGCACCGGTACCTGGACCCGGTAGCAGATAAATTGGTCTATGACCTCGATGACGCGGTGCACCTCGCCCCACCCCATCCGCTGAGCCGACGATGGGACTGGCTGGAAGACGGGCGACAGGTGGAGAAGATTCTCGAACGGGCATCCCTTGTGCTAGCGGGCAACCATTGGCTGGAAGAAAAAGTATCGGCCTGGGCGCAAAATGTAAAATGCTTTCCCACCGTAGTGGATACAGAACGTTTTCAACCCGCGGTACAACCCCCCGAAAGTTACACGCTGGGCTGGATAGGCTCGCCGAGCACCGTGAAGAATCTGGACAAAGTGCTTGGGTTAATACTGGGGATTTCAAAGGTGCAGTTGCAGGTGGTGGGTGCACAACTTAACCAGCCCGACCTGGCGCAAGTACGGTGTAGGGACTGGACCCTTGAAGGGGAGGTCGAGGCCATTCAGCAATTCTCGGTGGGACTTATGCCGCTTACCGACACCCCCTGGAATCGGGGAAAGTGCGCGCTGAAGGCCCTCCTCTATATGGCCTGTGGCGTACCCTGCATCGCGTCGCCCGTGGGCGCGGTTCAAGACATCATTACCCACGGCGAAAACGGATTGCTGGCCGCCACACCAGAGGAATGGATTGCCGCTATCGAAGCATTGCGCGATCCTGCATATCGACAGCAACTCGGCCATGCTGCACGGAGTACCGTGGAAAAACACTATTCGCTGCACCATGCTGCACCGCGTTTGGCAACCCTGCTGGCGGCCTACCGATGAGTGGGCGACCGAAAATCACCTGGGTCATCCCGAGTATGGGGATGGGAGGGACTGAACGGCAGCTCCTGTATCTCATGGAAGGCCTCAAAGATAACTTTGAATTGAATCTGGTCTGCACACGGCGCAGGGGTTCTTACTATGATCGCGCAGCTCCGTATTGCGAAACGGTCACCTGCCTGAATGCTGCGAGTGCATGGAGTCCACGGCTGGGGTTGCAGCTAAAGAACATTTTCAAGCGCACCCGGCCGGATATTGTGCACAGTTTTCAGTTCGGCTTTGACCTCCATGCGAATCGTGCAGCGCGCAAGGCCGGGGTACCCGTCGTCGTATCAAGTCGCCGCGAGTTACCCATCTGGATGAAAGGGCGCCATCGCTGGATGCAGCGCAGAGCAAACCGCTATGTGGATTGTATCGTTGCCAACAGCCGGGCAGCAGCAGAGTATGCGGCGAAACATGAACCCGCACACCCGGATTTATTCGAGGTCATCCCCAACGGTATTGATGCTTCGCAATTCAAGGCCAGGGAAACCCCCACCGCGTTCCGGCGCTATCTGGGTATACCCGATGTCGGTCCCGTTGTGGGTATGGTGGCGAATTTCAGCCCGGTAAAAGATCATGGTCTCTTTCTGAAAATGGCAGAGCACCTGATCGCACGTGTGCCCCACATCCACTTTCTGTTGGTTGGCTCAGGGGCCGGAGAAAAAAATATTCGCGCGGCCATCGCTGCACGACAACTGACACAGCACTTCACCCTGGTCGAAGCCCAAGAGAACATCGCCGAGTATTACAACGTGATGGACGTGGCAGTGCTCACCTCGAAGGTTGAAGGATTACCCAACGCAGTCATGGAGTCCATGGTCTGTGGTGTGCCTACCGTCGGCGCAGCCGTGGGCGGAATACCTGAATTGATACGGGACGGCGAAACAGGTCGAATCATTACGATACGCAGCCAGGAAACTTTTTCCGATGCCGTGAAGGCACTGCTGGAAGATAGCGCTGCGGCGGATAGTATTGCGCAACAGGCCAAGGCCTGGGTGCAGCAGGCACGCAGCATGGACAAGATGGTAACCACCCATCGCGAATTGTACGAACGCCTACTGTCGGAAAAGGGAGTACGGGACTAAACTATGTGCGGTATCCATGCTACACAGATTGAAACCATCGGACCAAGAGATTGCCGCGCTCCGTTGCACTCCGCTCGCAATGACGTGCACTTTAGTGATGTCGTTGATTTTCCCGTCATTGCGAGGAGCGAAGCGACGTGGCAATCTCTTGCTCGTGATGAGAATGAAAATGAACAGAAATTAAATAAACGTATCGCATACTTTCGTTTCCTTATAAAAAACGTAAGCGAGGTTCGTTGAGATGTGCGGTATCTGCGGCTTCATACAGGACCCCCATCAGGCCCCCATAGCGCCGGGCCGCCTGGAGACCATGAACGACACGCTGGCCCATCGCGGCCCAGACGACGCGGGCACCTGGCAGCAGGGACACGTGGGCCTCGGGCAGCGTCGCCTGAGTATTGTGGACACCTCAGCAGCCGGGCATCAGCCCATGGTGCATCCCGACGGCCAATCGGTGCTCGTCTATAACGGCGAGTTGTATAACCACGAGGAACTCCGCACGACACTGGAGCAACGGGGTTGCGAATTTAGATCCCGTTGCGACACGGAAGTCGTCCTCCATGCCCTTGCGGAATGGGGTGTGGATGCCCTGTCCCGTTTCAATGGCATGTTCGCCCTCGCCTGGTACGACCTGCGCAAAGACCGCCTCATTTTGGCGCGGGACCGCATGGGTATCAAGCCCTTGTTCTATACCCGGCGGAATGCTTGCCTCGCCTTTGCATCAGAACTCAACGCGTTGAAGGCAGGTGACTTTGCATCGGCTCAACTCAATCCCTGTGCCCTCGACCAATACCTGCAATACCTCTATATCCCTGCGCCCGACACCATCTATGAAGACGTGCACAAACTGGAACCGGGCCATTACCTGGAGTGGCATAGGGGCACCGTGACAGACCATCAGTGGTGGCGACTGGCCTATGGCCCACGGGACCACTGGACCCTGGCCGAGGCCGCCGCACGTTTTCAGGAACTCTTCCGCGATGCCGTGCAGTTACGCACCATGGCCGACGTGCCCCTGGGCGCCTTCCTCAGCGGCGGCATGGATTCCACCGCCGTGGTCGCCACGCTGAATGAAGTCCTCGACCAGCCCGTACAAACATTTTCTATCGGCTTCGATGATGCCGAAGCCAATGAACTGCCCTTCGCACGCACCGCTGCGGAACACTTTGGCTGTGTTCACCACGAGGCGTTGCTTGACCCCATGGCGGTGTTGGATTTACCACGTATGGCATCGCACTTTGGCGAGCCCTTCGCCGACTCCTCCGCTTTGCCCACCTGGCTGGTCAGTGAACTGGCGCGAAAGGAGGTGAAGGTTGTGCTATCCGGTGACGGCGGCGACGAACTCTTCGGTGGCTACACCTGGATGCACATGACCCATCATCTGAACCGTTTTGCAGCCATGCCGAAATGGGTACGCACGACCATGGGTATGGGCCTGAACCTGCTGTCCAATTCGCCCAGGATTGAGAAAGTGCAACGTGCCTTTGCGCAGCTGAATTTACCCCCGGCAGAACGTTTCCGAAGTCGACTCACCTGCTGGCCCGACGATGAACGCAGCGGATTGTATACCCCCGCACTGCGCGAGCAATTGGCCACAACGTCGACGGACCGCTTTTTGAATCACTATGAAAAGATTCAGGACCTGGGCCACGACCATGCCATGCTCTGGACCGATACGCACATGTATCTGCCCGACGATATTCTGACCAAGGTGGACCGCATGACCATGGCCCATGGTCTGGAGGCACGGGTGCCCCTGCTGGACCATCGCATCGTGGAATTCGCAGCTACCCTCCCCTTCAATCTGAAATACGACGGTACCACCTCCAAGCGCGTCCTGAAAGAAGCCTATAAAAACATCTTCCCGCCAGCATTACTCCAACAACGCAAGCGCGGTTTCGCCCTGCCCATTCACCGCTGGTGCCGTGATGCCTGGGCACCCATTATCCGGGACACCCTCTGCACGTCCAACGCAAAATACACCCAATACCTGGACCAGTCACAGGTGGAAGCCTGCATCACGCAACATCAATCCGGCACCGTTGACCATGGACACCGCATCTGGACCCTGCTCATGCTCGAGCTGTGGCTGCAAGGGCAATCGATAGACTGACGCAGGGGGGTGACTTAACGCAGAGACGCAGAGAACGCAGAGGGGGAGGGGGAACATGCATTTCTTTTCCTGTCATTCCTAACTGCGGAGGCGGGAATCTCCGCTTCAACATGCTTAACTTAAGTCGGGACCGAAGTTGTAGTAATCCCCGTTAAACGTCCCCGCCTGTATGCATTCCCACGCAGAGCATGGGAACGAGGGAAATAATCCCCCTGTCATTTCTGTAAATGTTATGGATTTCGCTGACAGGAATTGAACAACAAAAAGTAACTAAAAGTTTGTCACCCCTGCGAAGGCAGGGGTCTCCCCATCAACATGCTTAACCCAAGTCCGTACCGAAATCCGGGCAATCCCGCTCAAGTCAAAAAACAGATGCTCCGCTTCGGTGCTGTGAATGTAATTCTTCCCCGCTTAGCGTCCCACCACAATATCCAGCTTGCTGGCCAAGGGCAGTTTTTCCAGGTCCAGCGTGCCCTTGTCAGCATCGTAACTATAGGCATCCATTGCCAGTACTTCGCCATTCACAGATATGGATGCAGGGGCCTTAGCCAGATACATTCGCACGATGCACGGCACTTCTTCGGTAGGGAGATTGCTGAAGGTCAGTGTTATCTCATCTGTAGCGGCATTCATGCTTAACATGGATCGCGCATCACTCTTGGGGCTGACATAGTCGAACTGTGTTTCACCACCATTTGCACCGGGCCAGACCTGAACCACCAGCTTCCCGGCCCATGCTGCTTTCCCAAAGCCTGTGTAATCGCGCTCGATGAACATGGGCACGATGGCACCATCACGCACAAATACCGGCGCTTCGCCCATGGGATAGTCGTTGGTGATTGTTGTCGGCCCCTGAATAACTTCCTTCGGATTAAACAGGTATCGCCAATTGCCCTCCGGTATATCCACTTCCCAGGTATTCGTGGGCTTATGTATGGGCGCAACGAAGAAGCTCTCCCCAAAATAGTACTGGTACGGGTGGGCTGCGGTACCTGCACGACGCATGAGCGTGGTGCCACCTTCGTGTTGGGCTATAAGACGGCTGTAGGTGAAGGGCACCAATTCAGTATGCAACCACGCGAACTTACGCACGTATTCCAGCGTGTCATCATCCCGTTCCCAGAGCCGCCGCTCGCCGTGACCACCATTCAGAAAGAGCCCATTAAAGCAGGAGAACTGTGCCCAGCGAATGTAGATCTCCGGCGGGATAGGATTGCCACTATAACCGCCCACATCAGAGCCGATAACCCCGTAGCCCAGTTCTGCTGCACGAAGAATATCGCGCAGGGCCTCTTCCATCCCTTCTTCTTCTTCGCTCCAGGTGTGGTCCTGATCCCCTACCCAGGTAACCGGTGCCGCATCGAGCGGTGCGAAGCCATTGATATGCACATAAGGAATCTGGTCATCCACAGACCGCGCCATGGTAATAAATTCCGGGTTCTGCGTCAGGCCATGCACATACTCATCGCGATAATAATGATCCATGTATTCACGCATGGTTATCTTGCCCACCTTGCCCTGGCCCCAGGGCTTGGGAATAGTTCCGCTCATGTCCGCAAAGTACGTTGCTGTGCCATCCAGTTTCCAGCCATCCACCCCCCAATCAAAGAGGGGTTGCTGAATGCCCCGCCACCAGGCCATCGCTTCCGGGTTGGAATAGTCAATGAATCCACCCTCGCCCTTCCACCACCGGGTTGAGCCGCCATTCTCTGTCAGATAACCCTTCGCCTTCGCTTCGTCATACCAGTCCTGAGATTCGGGAATGGCCGTATCCTTGCTGCTCAGGTTCACGTTATTCGTCATCCAGAGCACTACACGATAGCCCCGGTCCTGGAGGCCCGTGAAAAACTTTTTCGGCTCCGGGTACCGCGCCTCATCCACATTAAAATCGTTGTACCGCGTGGTCCACGGACTATCGATGAGTATGGTCCGCGCAGGGATGTCGTGCTCTTTATACCCCGCTAGCAACTCCTCCACAAATTCACCCGTGTTTACATCATCTTCCCAGACCCAGCACTCCAATGCCCAAGCTGGTGTCTTCGGTACGGGGCCTGCCCAGCGCTCACCATTGGAACCCCAGCCCCAGACCGGTACACCGATGAAATAGGTAAACGACCCCAGGAGTAGCAACACAACGATGAGTACCGTGCCAAGTACCCCTTTAAGACATCCCCGTTTAGACATATACGATCTCGCTCCTGACTATTTTTTCGTGTGTATTTTTATTCCGCAGCATGAATAACATCATTAACCAGACCCACCACAACTTTGCACAACACAAGGCCTCAACTTTACACGTCATAGCGAGCCGAGTACAACGAGGCGCGGC